>JBJSYU010000072.1:0-4457 GCA_046089945.1 Candidatus Methylumidiphilus sp. | reverse complement strand
TTAACATTCTTTTCATTCGGCTGTTCCTTTAGCGTCTTGACGGGTAAGCGATGAGGACCCGATTTTTCGGGCGGGCTTCCTTTATCGACCAAGGCGGCCATGCTGCGACGCTAGGCATGGCGCGGTCTTTCTTGTGCCTTTGTGGAAGCTCCCGCCTGGGGCAGGTCCTGGGCCGGTTCCTTAGTGGAAATAGATTCGGCTGTCGTTCCAGGCAAAACGCCGGTTTCGCTCATCGTGGGTCGAGCGATTAAACCCTGTTCTTATTTGCTTTGTTAAGGCGTTTGGTGATCGGCGGATGTGGCCATCCGCCCAAGCTTAAATATTCTGTTGTCCACACGGGGCAGGCGTCCGGTTGGCGTCCATCCGGCTTCAGGCGAAACCCCGTGCGGCGCAGCAATCGTCCGGGCAGCGCATGAGGCATGGCTTAAGGCTGGCATGGGCCTTGGCAGTCATACCCTCGATAACGCCAAAAAGCGGGCGATTCGCGCCGAACAGGCGCCCACTATAACAATCTTGAGTAAAAGCATCAATTTAACCGGTAAAACTGTTATCATTTCTGCCATGAGTGAACAGTCCCAGGCCACCATCAAACCCTTTTTCATCGACATCGACGAAGGCGGCGCCGGCCAGCGCATCGACAATTTTCTCTTCAACCGCCTGAAAGGCGTCCCCAAAAGCCATGTCTACCGCATTTTGCGCACCGGCGAAGTGCGGGTCAACGGCGGGCGCTGCCAAGCCCAGCGCCGCCTGGAACTCGGCGACAAGCTGCGCGTCCCGCCGATCCGCCTTGCCGAACGCGAGGAAAAAGAAATCCCCGAAGACTGGCTGCGGCAGCGCCTGGAAAGCCGCATCCTGCATGAGGACGAAGATTTTCTGGTGGTGGACAAGCCGGCCGGCATGGCGGTGCATGGCGGCAGCGGCCTGAGCTATGGCGTCATCGAAGGCTTGCGGGCGATACGCCCGCAGGCCAAGTTTTTGGAGCTAGTCCACCGCCTCGACCGTGAAACCTCAGGCTGCCTGCTCATCGCCAAGAAGCGCGGCGCCTTGCGCCATCTGCATGAGCTTTTCCGCGCCGACCATCAGGTGAAAAAAGTCTATGTGGCGCTGCTCGGCGGCGTCTGGGCGCGCAAGCAACTGCTGGTGGACGCGCCGCTGCAAAAAAACATCCTGCAAAGCGGCGAGCGCATGGTGAAGGTCGCCAAGGACGGCAAGCCGGCGCAGACCGAGTTCCGCCGCCTGCGCAAATTCGCCGACGCCACCTTGGTGGAAGCCAACCTATTCACCGGCCGCACCCACCAAATCCGCGTCCACGCCCTGCACATGGGCCACGCCATCGCCTGCGACGAACGCTACGGCGACGAGGCGCAAAACCAAGCCTGGCGGCGGCTGGGGTTAAAGCGCTTGTTCCTGCATGCCGCCGAACTGTCTTTCCCGCATCCCCGCGACCAGCGGCCTTTCCAAGTCAAGGCGCCGCTGGCCGACGAACTGCAAGAATTCCTCGACCGTTTATCCCCGCCCGCATGAAACACCGCTACGATTTGTTGATTTTCGATTGGGACGGCACACTCATCGACTCCATCCAATGGATCGTCGATAGCCTCAATTTCGCCGCCCGCGAATGCGGCTTCGATGTGCCGCCAGACCGGCTCGCCCGGTCGGTGATCGGCCTGAGCCTGGAACGGGCGATGGCGACCTTGTTGCCGCAGGCGCAGGCCGGCGACATCGCGCCGCTGATGGCGGCCTACCAACACCATTACAACAGCAAACCCTTGGGTGCCGATGCCTTGTTTGACGGCGTTCCGGCCCTGCTCGACGCCTTGCGCGGCAACGGCCACAAGCTGGCGGTGGCGACCGGCAAGACCCGCGCCGGCCTGGACCACGCCATCAGCGCCACCGGCGCCGCCGGCTGGTTCGACGCCACCCGCGCCGCCGGCGAGACCGCCTCCAAGCCCGACCCGCTGATGCTGCGCCAGATCATGGCCGAGTTGTCGGTGCCGCCTGAGCGCACCTTGATGATCGGCGACTCCGTCCATGACATGCGCATGGCGCAAAACGCCGGCGTCGCGGCGGTGGGGGTGTTTTGCGGGGCGGACGGGCGCGAACAGATTTTGCCGTTCCAGCCTTTGTTGGGTCTGGAGCGGACGGCGGATTTGCTGGAATTTTTCTTGTGACATCCATGCGGATCGATCATGTCGGGCTGAATGTCGCCGATTTGGCCACCAGCATTGCCTTTTACCGCGATCTGTTTGCCTTCCAAGTCATCGCGCAGTGGGATTCTCCAAGGCAGGCGTTTATCGGCAACGATGCCACCACCATCGGTCTGATCGAGTTGCCCGGCTATGACTTCCGCGCCTACACCATGGCCCATCTGGCCTTTCCGTGCAGCCAAAGCGAATTTCCCGATGTCGTCGCCAAAGTCCAGCGCTTAGAACTTGACGTTGTGTCTGGGCCGAAAGAACAACGCGGCGGGCAGACCATTTTGTTTCGAGACCCGTCAGGCAATATTCTCGAAGTGTGTTACCCATCCATTGCAGAATGGAAAGCCGCGCAACGTGGCGGTGATCCAACCCTATAGAGGCAAACATGAGCGAAGACAAACAAAGCCAATGGCAAGGCGAGAACCCCGCGCCGCCGACCTCCTGGGAGCGCGAGACCTTGGAGAAGGTGCTGCTGGCGGCGGTGCGCGAACAGCGGCAGGCGCGGATTTGGGGGACGGCCTTCAAGGGCGCGCTGCTGGCTTATCTGGTCGTCGTGGCGGTGCTGGCGTTCCGGCCGGCCGACGGCTTCACCAGCCCGGCCAGCGCCAAAGAACACACCGCCGTGGTGGACGTGGCCGGGGCCATCGGCGAGGGCAACCCCACCGACGCCGCCAACCTGATCGAGGGCTTGCGCGACGCCGTCAAGGACAAGGACACCAAAGGCATCATCTTGCGCATGAACAGCCCCGGCGGCAGCCCGGTGCAGGCGGCTTACGTCTATGAGGAAATCCGCCGCATCAAAAAGGAAAAGCCGGATATGCCGCTGTTTGCCGTAGTGTCCGACCTGTGCGCGTCGGGCTGCTATTACATCGCGGCGGCGGCGGACAAGATTTACGTCCATCCGTCCAGCGTCGTCGGCTCCATCGGCGTCATCATGAACGGCTTCGGCTTCGTGGACACCATGCAGCGGCTGGGCGTCGAGCGCAGATTGTTGATCGCCGGCGAGCATAAAGCGCTGCTAGATCCGTTTTCGCCGGTCAACGACGCGGAAAAGCAGCACTTGCAGGGGGTGATCGACACCGTCCACCGGCAATTCATCGACGCCGTCAAGCAAGGGCGCGGCGACCGCCTGAAAGAAACGCCGGAAATGTTCAGCGGCTTGGTGTGGACGGGCGAACAGTCGATCAAGCTGGGGCTGGCCGACGAAGTCGGCGACGCCCGCAGCGTGGCCAAGGATGTCATCAAAGCCAAAGAACTGGTCAACTTCACGCCCAGGGAGCGGCTGATCGACCGCATTTCCCAGCGCCTCGGCGCCAGCGCGGCGACGGCGTTGGAAAGCGCCCTAGGCTTGCGCCTTGACCTGCGCTGAGTCGGCGACATGAGCGAGCCGGCAAAACTGTTTGAAATCATCGAAGACACCCCGGCCTACCAGGGCTTCTTCACGCTATCGCGGCTGCGGCTGCGGCACACGCTGTTCAAGGGCGGTTGGAGCCGCGAACTGACCCGCGAACTGTTCCACCGGGGCAGTTGCGTGGCGGTGGCGCCTTATGACCCAGTGCTTGACGCCGTGGTGCTGATCGAGCAGTTCCGCATCGGCGCCTTGAAGTTCAAGGCCGACCCGTGGCTGTTGGAAATCGTCGCCGGGGCGGTGGAGCCGGGCGAAAGCCCGCCGCAGGTCGCCCGCCGCGAGGCGCGGGAGGAAGCCGGCTGCGACCTCCGCGAACTGATCCAAATCGGCGAGTTTTTCACCACGCCCGGCGCGTTTGCGGAACAGATCACCTTGTTTTGCGGGCTGGTCGATGCCTCCGGCGTCGGTGGCCTGCACGGCTTGGCGGAGGAAGACGAAGATATCCGCGTCAAAGTGGTGAGCTTTGACGAAGCCTGGGCGATGGTGCAAAACGGCGCCATCGATTCGGCCATCCCCATCATCGCGCTGCAATGGCTGGCGATGAACCGCGAGCGCCTGCGGCTGGAGTTTGGCGGGGAACATTAGGCCGACGCGGCGGCAGGCCCCTTGCCGACCGCAAAGACCCGGCCCTCTTCGCGTTTATGCTTGATACCGGCACAAACTGAGCATCTAAGCTCGCTCTCCCTGTAGGGAAAGGGTCGGCGCGAGGGAATCTAAAAAGGGAGATGGGTTTAATTCAGTTTATGAAGAAAAAAACAATAAAGCGTTTTTGTATCTAAATAGCTGGTTGACTGACAAAACTCCCCGCCGCCTTCTAAGTTGTTGAAGGCGCTGCAAAAAGGAAGACATGC
>JBJSYU010000071.1:0-7413 GCA_046089945.1 Candidatus Methylumidiphilus sp. | reverse complement strand
TTTTTAGACAAGAACAATATTGGTTTGGGAATATCTCGCTCAATTGAAACAGGCAGAGGTTGGGAACATGCAATCGCAACAAAATACCTGCTTACCCATCATTCAGTTTCACTGAAAGAAGTGAATTACCTGCTGCCTGTTTGGCTATATGGAACGCCAAATCGTGTTGACCTTTTTGAAGACGATCTTTTTTCTGACTTGCCCAGTCGGCATACCAATTTTGCCAATAGTTTTTTAGCTGCATTAAAAACAGCGTTGGATTTACGTTCAATTGACTGGAAACCGGAAAGTTCCGCCGCCAAATTAAATGCCGAAAGCATATTCGGTTACATTTACGCAATTTTATACTCTCCCAACTACCGCACCCGCTACGCCGAATTCCTGAAAATCGACTTCCCCCGCCTTCCCTTAACCCATTCGCTGCCATTATTCCAAGCCCTTGCAAAACTCGGCGGTGAACTGGTTTCCCTGCATCTGCTCGAATCCCCCAAACTCAACCATTTCATCACCGAATACCAAGGCAAAGGCGATGACAGCCTTCCGAAAAAGCCGGTGTATAAGGACGGCGCGGTGTGGATCAACGCCAGCCAGCGGTTTGAAAAGGTTCCGGAGGCGGTGTGGAACTTCCACATCGGCGGCTACCAAGTCTGCGAGAAATGGCTGAAAGACCGTAAAAGCCGACGCTTGAGCGCGGAGGACGTCGCCCATTATCAAAAGATCGTCGTCGCGCTGCACGAAACCCTCCGGCTCATGGCCGAGATAGACACCACCATCGCCCAGCACGGCGGCTGGCCCGGCGCGTTTCAAACCCAGCAGGAACAGGCGCTATGATAGCCTCCCCTTCTTCCAACCCCAACGACCCGGAGAACCCCAATGTCCTCGGAACAGATTCGGCAGGCGGAACAACGCCTGATGCAATGGCGGACGAGCCACAGCGACAAAGCCAGCCGTCGGGAAGCTTACCGCCGGGAGATTCTGGCGTTCACGCTGAATTCGATGGCGATGGAAAACGAACCCGTCAGCCCGGAACGCTTGGCGAGCCTGATTCATCAACTCAACCCGCAAACGCCACCCGCGAACTAAGCACTGACGAAGGGGCGTTACCTTATCGCACAGTCGCCGAGCGACTGGCGCTGAATATCGCGCTGTGGTTGGAAACCTTGCTGGATCGTGCGCCAGAGGACATCATCATCAACCCGGAATGGCTCCGCGAAACCCACGCTTTCATCGCTGGAGCGCTTTTCCCTGAGTGGGCGGGGCGATTTCGTTCTGGCGATGTTCAAGTCGGAACGCACTTTCCACCGCGTGGGTTTAATGTGCCTGTTCAGGTAGGCAACTTCTGCCTGGATTTGGAGGAGCGCATACGCCATTTGAGTGACGTGGAATCCATCGCCGCCTTGCTGGCTTGGGCAGATTGGCGTTTCCAGTGGATACACCCATTCAAGGATTTTAACGGGCGGGTGGGGCGGATTCTTATGGTGGCTTTGTGCTTCAAACTTGGCCTTCCGCCGGTCGATCCTGCGGCAACCGACGAAGCCGGGCGGCAGGCTTATTTCGCTGCGCTACGGGCCGCCGATGCTGGGGATTTGGCCCCATTGTCCAAAATCTGGCTTGAACGGCTATCGCAATAGGCGGCTTATGGAAACCCGGCAGAAATTCCCTTTCCTCTCATCAGCCAACGGCGACATTCTGCATAGCTTTGTCGATGAGGCGGGCGATCCGACGCTGTTCGAGGGGCGCAGGGGTAAGGAATTAGTCGGCTCCCAAGGCTGTTCGCGGTATTTCATGCTGGGCAAACTGGAAGTGGATGACCCGCAAGCCTTGGCCGACAAGCTGACGGCCTTGCGCATGGAAATGCTCAACGATCCTTATTTTGCCGGGGTGGAGTCGTTCCGACCGGAGCGCAAGAAAACCGCCCATGCCTTCCACGCCAAGGATGATTTGCCAGAAGTGCGCTATCGGGTGTTCAGCTTGCTACGCGCCGAGGCTTCGGCCTTGCGCTTTCATGCCGTGGTTTGCGACAAGCAGGTTTTGACGGAGCGGGAAAAAGCCAAGCGGGCGGCGGACGCGGCTTATCGTTACCAGCCGAATGCGCTTTATGATTCTTTGGTTCGGTCTTTGTTTTCCAAGTTTCACCGTCTCGCGGATCGTTACGAGTTGTGCATAGCGCGGCGGGGACACAAGGATCGCAACCATGCGTTGACCTTGGCGGTTGAACATGCGGAGCGGGATTTCGAGGCGGTTTATGGCTTTTCGCGGGGTGGGGTTTGGCACATCACGGTCTCCGATCCCGGAACGGATGCCTGCCTGCAAGCGGTGGATTATTTTCTGTGGGCTTTGCAACGCGCCTATGAACTGCGCTTCCATCCGCAATCAGGCGAGGCGTTGCCTAGGGAGGATCGTTATTTGAATCTGCTGTTGCCGCAGATGGCCGAGATTCACGATCTGCATTTCGGCCCCGAACGCGGAACCTATTTCAACAAGCAGCGCCCGCTGACGCTGGAAGACCGTTTTGCCGATGGGAAAAAACGGGCAAAGAAAAAGCCGTGAGTATAGGAGCCTCGGAAGACTCTCACGGCGCGGGGCCGAATTTTGCTCACAGCTTGGCGCGTAGTGTAACCGGAAGCGCCGGAAAAGCCAACCGTGTCGGGTCGCCCAATCGGGGGGCTTCAAGGTATTCGCCGACGCCAGGAGCGGCAATCTGCCGGGCTGTCGAAATCGCTTAAAGCCGCAGCCGTCTGGGTTGCGCATCAGGATTGAAGAATTGTAGTTTTGACAGAATCATTTGGAGCTTGCAAGCATGTCCGCCGTTATTGAAGAAATTAGTCCGTATGCGCTGTTGTTGGCCTTGCCGGAAAATTCGGTGGGGGAAATCATCAATGGCGAGTTGCATACCCAGCCACGGCCCGCCGGGCCGCATGCTTCGGCGACTTCCTTGCTGGGCATGGATATTGGTTCCGCCTACCAACGCGGACGCGGCGGGCCGGGCGGGTGGTGGATTTTGGATGAGCCGGAAATCCATTTTGTCCGCGACGCGGAAGTTTTAGTGCCGGACATTGCCGGTTGGCGGCGGGAGCGAATGCCGACTTTGCCGCAAGACCATCGCTTCGAGGTGGTGCCGGATTGGGTTTGCGAAGTGCTGTCGCCAAGCACGCAAAGAAAGGATCGCGTCGTTAAGATGAAAGTCTATGCCCGCTACGGCGTGGCTTATTTGTGGCTGATTGACCCGGCGGCGCGGATTTTGGAAACCTATGCTTTGGAAGGCGGGCATTGGATGGTCACTGGGCTGTATCAAGACCTAGACGAAGCTAGGGCGGCTCCTTTCGACGCCGTCGTGATTGCCTTGGGCGATCTTTGGGAAGGCGCTTGATTGGCCGTGCCGGCCACCGGCAAGCCGTCCACACACGCAATTCCCGCCTAGCATTCATCCATTAAACCAGTATAGAGGCTGCGCATGATTTGGGACGTTTCACCTATCGCCTTCAGTTTAAGTCTTGGAGGCCATCATTTTGACGTGCGCTGGTATGGGCTGTTTTTCGCGTCCACTTTTTTATATGGCATACTGATTTTCCGCCAGATGTTTAGGTGGGAAGGCAAGCCGCCGGATGACGCTTATGATTTGACTTTGTTTGTGATTGCCGGGACGGTGTTGGGGGCGCGGCTGGGGCATGTGCTGTTTTACAATCCTGGCTATTATTTCAGCCATCCATTCAAAATACTCGCGGTTTGGGAAGGCGGACTGGCCAGCCATGGCGCGGTGGTCGGCATTTTAATCAGCGTGTGGCTGTATTCTAGGCAGGCGGTCGGGCAGAGTTTTCTGTATGTCTGCGACCATATCGGCTTGGCCGTGCCATTTTCTGGGTTTTTAATCCGCGTCGGCAATTTCTTCAACTCGGAAATACTCGGCACACCGACTGAGGTGCCATGGGCGGTGGTGTTTGCCCGCGTCGATCCGCTGCCGCGCCATCCCGTGCAGTTATATGAAGCCGTGTGTTATCTGCTGGCGTTTGCCTTGCAGTTGCGCTATTACCTGAAACGCGGCGACGCCGGGCCGGCCGGTTATTTGTTTGGGCGGTTTTTCCTGTTTATTTTCGGCACCCGATTTTTCATGGAGTTTTTCAAGGAAGAACAAGCGGCGTTTGCGGTGGGTTTTGGGTTGACCTTGGGGCAATGGCTGAGTATCCCGGCGGTGGCGGTGGGGGTTTGGCTGGTGCTGCGGGCGCGTCGGTCGGAGGCTGGCGGATACAAGGATTTTCCGCGATAATGCGAGTCGCGGCCGCATTGGCCGCTGCTTATACTGGAGACATCCCATGATCCACCATGAATTTCTGCAAGATCAAGGCATTTTAGTCATTACCCCGCAAGGCCCGCTGCAACAGTCCGATTTCGAGGCGCTTGCCGCCATTGTCGATCCGTTCATCGCCGCCGAAGGCGAATTGCGCGGATTGCTGGTGTATACGGAAACGTTTCCCGGCTGGGCGGATTTTGCCGGGCTGTTGTCGCATCTGCGCTTTGCCAAAGACCACCATGAACATATCGCCAAAGTCGCCGCCGTGACGGACAGTGGGTTTTTGACCGTCATGCCGAGTATAGTCAGTCATTTTGTCCATGCCCAAGTCCGGCATTTTGAGTATGCCGACAAGGCGGGGGCTTTGGCTTGGCTGCGCGGAGACGCTTGACGGCCTTGGCCGTGGGATGAGGTGCGCGGGGTTATGCGGGGTGCCCGTCGGCAAGAGCGCCCCAAGGCGGCGTCGGCGCGGTGAGAAAATTTTTTCGCCCTGCTTGAATTCGCCCAAGTCCAGCGCCATATAGGCGTCAGACTCAACCCAGCAACCCAAACCACGGGAGACAACGGCCATGGCCACTTTATACGAACCTTGGAACCTACTGGCGCAATTGCAGCGTGAATTGGAGCGCAAACATGAAATGGGCGGCGGCATCACCGAAGGCGCGGCGGCGACCGCCGAATGGGTGCCGACGGTGGATATTAAAGAGGAGGCCGAGCGCTATGTGCTGCTGGCCGACTTGCCCGGCGTCCTTCCCGCCCATATCGATATCAGTATGGAAAACGGTATCTTGACCTTAAGCGGCGCGCGGCAAACCGAGGCGCAGACGCAACGCGAGGGGTATAAGCGCGTCGAGCGGGTGTATGGCGGCTTCCACCGCCGCTTCACGCTGCCGGACACCGTGGACGCGGAGGGCATCAGCGCCCGTTGCGCCAACGGCGTGTTGGAAATCAGCATCCCGAAGAAATCGCAGGTGCAACCGAAAAAAATCGTTGTGGTTGGCGACAGCTAAGCGTTAGGGATGCTTGGCGGAAAAGAGGGGCGGCTTCCGCCCCTCTTTTTTTTGCGCCTAAAAAACAGGCGGGCCGGGCAGTTTATAATGCCGGTTGTCCTTTGGCGCAGACGGTTGAACTCCGATGAAACACGAAGACCAGCAATTTTTTGAGCAAGAGATGGCGGACGTGCGCCCGCTGCGGCGCGAGGCTGCGGCGCCGCCGAAGCGCCACCGCGAAAAACCCGATCCCGGCACGTTTTACCGCCGTTCGGCGGCGCAGCGGGAGCTTGGCGGTAACGGCAATTTCCTGACCTCAGGCTTCGTCGAGTTCGTGCATCCGCAGGCGGTGCTGAGCTTCAAGCGCGGCGGCGTGCAAAACGGCGTGTTCGCAAAATTGCAGCAGGGCGGCTACCGCATCGAGGCGACGCTGGATTTGCACCTGTTGTCGGTGGAGGAGGCGCGCAGCCAAGTGTTCGACTTCATCCGCGACTGCATCCGCTACGAAGTGCGCACGGCGTTAATCAACCACGGCAAGGGCGCGCGCAACCCGGAAACGCCGGCGATGATTAAAAGCTATGTGGCGCGTTGGCTACCGCAGCTTGAGGAGATCATGGCGTTCCACAGCGCCCAGGGTTTCCACGGCGGCACCGGCGCGGTGTATGTGCTGCTGCGCAAATCGGCGAAAGCCAAAGACCGGGCGCGCGAGCGCCTGGGGCTGACTTCGGGCAAGCCGGAGGCTGGCGCCTGATGGTTGAAATTGAAGGCTCTATGACTGAATCAGGAAACATGCGATGACCCATTACGATTTGCCCGCGTTGAACCAGAGTTTTGGCCTGCCGACGCTGAATTTCCGCAGCGGCCCCACGGGCTTGGCGCTGGCCGAGATTGACAACCCCCATGGCCGCGCCAGTCTGGTGTTGCAAGGGGCGCACCTGATCGATTGGACGCCGCGCGGCGCACAGCCGGTGTTGTGGCTGTCGCCTAAAGCCCACTTCGCCGCAGGCAAGGCGATACGCGGCGGTGTGCCGATTTGCTGGCCGTGGTTTGGCGCCGCCGCCGACCCGGCCTTGCCCGCCCATGGCTATGCCCGCACAACGGCTTGGCAAGTCACTGCCAGCGCCGAGCGCGGCGACGGGGCGACGCAGATTGGCTTAAGCCTGCCGCAGACCGCAGAGAGCCTAGCGCTGTGGCCGCATGCCACGCCGTTGCGCCTGTGCGTGACCGTCGGCGAGACCTTGGAGATCGAGCTGGTGACGGGCAATCTGGGTGCGGCGGCGGTGCGTGTCGGCCAAGCCTTGCATGCCTATTTCCGCGTCGGCGATGTCAGGCGGATTGCGCTGCACGGGCTGGACGGCCGGCCCTATTGGGACAAGACCGACGGCGGGCGCAAAACCCAGGCCGGGCCGGTGCTGTTCACGGCGGAAACCGACCGGATTTACTTGGACGCCCCCGGCGACTGCCTGATTGACGACCCGGTGCTGAACCGCCGCATCCGCGTCCAAAAGCGCGGCAGCGCCTCGACCATTGTCTGGAATCCTTGGGCGCAGCGGGCCGGGGAGCTTGCGGATATCGGAGCAGACGCTTGGCCGGGCATGGTCTGCGTGGAAAGCGCCAACGCGGCGGAGGATGTGGTGGTGATCGAACCGGGCGGGGAGCACCGGCTGTGGGCCAGTTATGGCGTGGAGACGCTGGAGGGTCAGTCCTCAGGTTTGGGCGGTGGCTGAAGCTTAGGCTTGTGCGCAGCGCTGAGGCGGGCGGCTTTGGATTCGCGGAACACGCCGAAGCCCCAAATGCCCCAGGACGCCGTTTTCAGCATAATCAAAGGTATTGCCACGGTGTGCAGCCCCCACATGAAGATGGCGACTGCGCTGGCCCCGGAGATTCCCCAGGCCAAGACACCCATCGGCCCGCCGACAACGACCCGCCCCCAGCGCGTGAGCTTTTCCGACCATCCCGACATGAGGCGTCCCCTT
Source organism: Candidatus Methylumidiphilus sp. (assembly GCA_046089945.1). Classification (GTDB taxonomy): domain Bacteria; phylum Pseudomonadota; class Gammaproteobacteria; order Methylococcales; family Methylococcaceae; genus Methylumidiphilus. Next base: position 160 of record JBJSYU010000071.1, on the reverse strand, counting down.
TAGAAAAAAACGAACAGTGGCTTTAATAATAAAGCCGCGCGCCGCTTTAGCTGCATCCGCGCCAATGCGGCAAAACGCCAAGCTTGGCAAAGATCGTAACAATTCTGTCACGGCGGCGCAAAGGCTTTAAGGTGCTGGCGTAGCGCCGGCATCCCTGTCG
>JBJSYU010000070.1:0-6800 GCA_046089945.1 Candidatus Methylumidiphilus sp. | reverse complement strand
CTCTGTGTTGATGAACCGGCTGATGTTCGTCTGGTTTCTGCAACGCAAAGCCTTTCTCGACGGCGGCAATCTCACATACCTCAGCGACAAACTCGCCGCCAGCCAACAAAGCGGGCCGGAGCGGTTTTATGCCGAGTTTCTGCAAGCGCTGTTTTTCGAGGGTTTCGCCAAAGCCCCGGAACAGCGCAGCGCCGAAGCCTGCGCCTTAGTCGGCGATATTCGTTATCTCAACGGCGGCTTGTTCCTGCCGCACCGCATCGAGCGGGCTTATGGCAAAGCCATCCGTATTCCTGATGCCGCGTTTGCCAATTTGTTTCAGTTATTCGCCAGCTATTCGTGGAATCTCAACGACACCCCCGGCGGCTTGGACAATGAAATTAACCCAGATGTGTTGGGCTATATTTTTGAGAAATACATCAACCAAAAAGCCTTTGGCGCGTATTACACCCGCCCGGAGATTACCGAGTATCTGTGCGAGCGGACGATACACCGGCTGGTGTTGGAAAAGGCCAATGCATTTCTTGCGCCTGTCACGGAAGAAGAGGCCACCGCATCTCACCGTAGGAGCGGGCTTCAGCCCGCGACCAGCCTTAATCGCGGGCTAAAGCCCGCTCCTACAGGATTGGCCGGCCCTCGCTTCTTCCAAACCCTGCCGGATTTACTGCTCAATCTCGATGCTGATTTATGCCGGGAATTGCTGCACAACATCCTGCCTAAACTCAGCCTGCTTGACCCGGCTTGCGGTTCGGGCGCGTTTTTGGTGGCGGCGATGAAAACCCTGATTAACATCTATTCGGCGGTAATCGGGCGGATAAAATTCCTCAATGACAAAGCCCTGTTGGCGCAAGTCGCGCAATGGGAAAGCGAACACAAAAGCTTGGCGTATTTCATCAAGCGCACGATTATCACCGATAATCTGTTTGGCGTGGATTTGATGGAGGAGGCCACCGAAATTGCCAAACTGCGCTTATTCCTCGCCTTGGTCGCCTCCGCGCAAACCGTCGAGCAACTCGAACCCTTGCCGAATATCGACTTTAATATCTTGCCGGGCAATTCCTTGATTGGGCTGTTGCGCGTCGAAGCGCAAGAATTTGATTCCAAACAAGACGACCTGTTCCGCCCAACCTATCGGCAGGTGTTGGACGAGAAAAACCGGCTGGTGGATACCTACCGGCATACGGTGGCGTGGGCGGGCGGCATGGATTTGTCGGCGCTGAAAGCCAATATCGAAACCCACAAAGCCGAAGCCCAAGCCATTTTGGACGAGCTATTGCTGGATCAATGGGATCGGGCGGGGATTCGGTTTGAGGAGGCGACCTGGGACACGGCAAAGGGCCAAGCAGGCAAGCCGAACAAACGCAAACTCAAGCTGGCCGACATCCAAGCGCAGCATCCGTTCCATTGGGGTTTTGAGTTTGACGAAATCCTGCACGGACGCGGCGGCTTTGATGCGATTATCACCAATCCGCCGTGGGAAATCTTCAAACCGCAGGCGAAGGAGTTTTTCCAAGAGCATTCCGATTTGGTCAGCAAAAACAAAATGACCATCAAGGACTTTGAGAAGGAACAGACGAAATTGTTGAACGATGCTGAAATCCGCGCCGCGTGGCTGGATTATCTGTCGCGGTTTCCGCATGTGTCCAACGGGTTTCGTACCGCGCCGCAGTATCCATACCAGTCAGCGGTGGTGAATGGCAAGAAAACCGGCAGCGACATCAATCTGTATAAGCTGTTTACCGAACAATGCTTTAATTTGCTGCGGGAAGGTGGCTATTGCGGCATTATTATTCCAAGCGGCATTTACACCGATTTAGGCACAACCGCGCTCAGGGACTTATTATTCAGCAAAACGGTGCTGCATGATTTAGTGTCACTGGCCAATGAACGCTATATTTTTGAGGGTGTGCATCATGCCTTTAAGTTCTGCCTATTGGCTTTTCGGCGAGGTGGCGAAACAGACAAGTTTAATGCCGTATTCCGCATCAATACCCGTGAAGCTGTTTCGACACAAGAGTTAGATGGATTTTTAAACTCTCCGTCTAATCGCTTGGTGCTGTCTGAAAAGCTGATTAGACAGCTATCGCCTGACACCTTGGCGATCATGGAATTTAAGTGCAATACAGATATTCATGTAGCCGAAAAAATGCTGTCTTTTCCTTTTCTTGGCGACAAGATAGACGCCACATGGAATATTGAATTAAACCGAGAACTTGATATGTCAACTGACAGCGATTTGTTCATGCAATCGCCTTGCGCAAATGCTGTACCCTTGGTTCAAGGCAATATGCTTGACCAGTTTTTGCACGGTGTCGCCAAACCAAAATACTGGATCAACCTTGATAAAGGCCGCGCCAGACTGCTTGGCAAGCGCGAGGATATAGGCCAAGTGCTTGCCTATCAGACTTATAGACTGGTGCATCGGCGTATTGCAAGCAGCACAAATTCACGGACTGCGATTGCTTGCATAGTGCCTCCTAACCATTTTTGCGCGGACACAGCACAGACAACCAGAAATTTGCTGGCACCTGAACATTTAATGTATTTAGTTGCAGCATTCAATGCTTTTGTTGTGGATTGGGAAATCCGGCAGCGAGTTACCGCGCATTTGGATATGCACTTTGTATACAAAATGCGTATACCCCGGCTTACTACCACCGATCCACGCTTCGCCCCAATAGTCACCCGCGCCGCCCGCCTAATCTGCACCACGCCTGAATTCGACGATTTGGCCCAAGCCGTTGGCCTTAAGCCCCTCTCCCCCAACCAACCCCCTTCGCTTCGCTCTTCCCCCGCTGGGCGAGGGGAGCAATACGGCGTGACTGACCCCGCCGAACGCGCCCGCCTGCGCGCCGAACTCGACGGCCTGATTGCCCATTTGTATGGCCTGACCGAAACCGAATTCACCCATATCCTGTCCACTTTCCCGCTAGTCGCCGAAGCGGTCAAAATCGCCGCGCTGAATGCCTACCGCAACGTGGAAAGGGGTTAGGAGGTGGGTTTAATGGGTTTACGAAATACGCCTAAAGGTTGTTCCAGGCCACGAGTGGCGCGGCCTGCGGATGCCCGTCAGGCATGCCTCAAACCCATTAAACCCGCCTCCGTTGCTTGTTCAGGTTCGGCAGCCTCGCCGAAAGCTTAAAACCCCCGCCATCCGAGCAACCGGCCGGTCGGCTGGGGGAAACTCACGTCAGCCACTCGATGACATAATCCACCGGATCGGCGTCGGGATATTCGGGGATGGCGAAAGCGGTGATGTCGGCTTGGGCGGCGCGCACCGTCTTTGCATCGCCAGACACCAGCGGGTGCCAAGGCGGCAGTTCCTTGCCCTCCGCCAGCAGCCGGTACGCGCAGGTGGACGGCAGCCAGTGGAACTGTGTGAAGCCGTCGCGCAAGTCCAGGCAACCGGGCACCTCGGCGCTGCGCGTGGCGTAACGGCGGCAGCGGCAGGCTTCCATGTCCAGCAGCCGGCAGGCCAGCCGGGTGAAAAATATCTCGCCTGTGTCTTCGTCTTCGATCTTGTGCAGGCAGCATTTCGCGCAGCCGTCGCACAGCGACTCCCACTCGGCGCGGGTCATTTGCGCCAGTGTCTTGTGTCGCCAGAATGGCGTCTGTCCCATCGTCTCCTCCACGGGCGTTTTTGTGAAAAGCCTTGCCGCCGTTGACATCGCCCGGCTTAGGCGGGAATATTTAGCGGCAGCGCCTTAGCCCGAAGCCGTCAGGCAGGGCAGGGCGCGAGTATAAGCCCCACCACCCGAAGAGGCCAAACCATGGGCAACGCATTACGAGACCAATTGCTGAAAGCCGGCTTGGTCAACGAGAAACAGGCGAAAAAAGCCGCCAAAGAACAGCAGAAAGACGCCCAGCGGCAACAGGGGCAGGGCAAGCCCAATGTGGCGGAAGAGGAAAAGCAGCGCATTAGGCTGGCGCAGGCCGAGAAAGCCGAGCGCGACCGCCTGCTCAACCAGCAGCGCCAGGAGCAGGCGCTAATCAAAGCCGCCGCCGCCCAAGTCCGCCAGCTTGTTGAGCAAAACCGCATCACCAAAGAGGGCGGCGAGACGCCGTACAACTTCATCGACGGCGGCAAGGTCAAGCGGCTGTATTTGTCGGACAAGTTGCGGCAGCGCGTGGTGAACGGCCAGGTGGCCATCATCCGCCTCGACAAGGATTATGAGCTGGTGGCGGCGGAGGTGGCCGAAAAAATCCAGTCCCGCGACGCCGCCAGCGTGGTCGTGTTCAACGCCCCCAAACCGGCCCCGGCGCAGGACAGCGCCGCAGACGACCCTTACGCGAAATTCCAGATTCCCGACGATCTGCTGTGGTGAAAATAAGGCTTGTGGCTCCGGGCGATTTGCTCTACCATCGAAAACGTATTTTAGGTATGCGTACAGCACGTCAGCGTAGTTCACGGTCTTCTTGGGCTCCAACTGCCCGCCTTCCTGCAATACTCCCAATTTGTCAACGCCTCTAACCGGGTTTTTCGCCATTGCGGTACGTCCGCATTTACACGAGATACATATGTCGCAGCAAAACGGAACCGTGAAATGGTTCAATGAAAGCAAGGGCTTTGGTTTTATCCAGCGCGAAAACGGCGCTGATCTTTTTGTGCATTTCCGCTCGATCAAAGGCGATGGTTTCAAAACCCTAGCCGAAGGCCAGCGCGTCAGCTTTGACGAAGTGGCGGGGCAGAAAGGCCCGCAGGCGGAAAATGTGATTGTCTTGAAATGATGATTGGCGGCATGAGGCCGGGCTTGCCCCGGCCTTAGTCAGCGCCACGGCGGGCGGAACGCGCCAGTTAGGCGCGTTCCGCAACGCATCAACAGAAAAACCGCCAATCAGGCGGTTTTTTTGTCGCTGGGCAAAACGCCGAAGCGGGCCTGGGTCAGACCGGATAAATGATCAACTCCTGCCCCGGCTTCACCCGGCTGTCGGCCTGTAGGCCGTTCCATTCCGCCAACTTCAAAGTCGGCACACCCTCACGCTTGGCTATGACCACCAAGGTTTCGCCTTTCTTCACCACGTACTTGCGCGCCGCGATCAATTTGGCGCCTTGCAGGCTCGCCACCAGCAGTTGCGCTTTATCCTGCGGCAACAGCACGTTGAACGGCGGCGCGGGCGCGACATCGGGCTTGAACGCCGGATTCAGGCCGGCGAACTCCTCCCAACTCATGCCCGCGTCAGTCACCGCCTGCGCCAGCGGCACGGTGGAATTGACCTCGACCCTGGCCAGATACGTCAAAGAACTGATTTTGCGCAGGCTCACCCCGTGCGCGGCCGGATCGGCGATCACCCGCGACAGCGCGAGAATCTTCGGCACATAGGCTTTGGTTTCCGCCGGCAGGCTCAGATCCCAAAAGCTGGTGCCCAAGCCGGCCTTTTGGTTCGCCTGTATCGCCCGCTGCACCGCGCCTTCGCCGGCGTTGTACGCGGCCAGCGCCAGCAGCCAGTCGCCGCCAAACAAGCCGCGCAGATGCGACAGGTATTTCAGCGCCGCCTTGGTCGAGGCGTAAACGTCATAGCGGCCGTCGTAGCCATCGTCCAGCCGCAAGCCGTAATTCGTCGCCGTGCCGGGGATGAACTGCCAAATGCCGGCGGCCTGCTTCGGCGACACCGCGTTGGCCTGGAACGCGCTTTCCACCATCGGCACCATCGCCAAATCCATCGGCAGGCCACGGCGGTCGATTTCGTCCACGATGTAATACAAAAACGGCTCGGCCCGCTTCGACAGGAAATTCACGGCGCCGGGCGAACGGCGAATCTTTTCCACCTCCGCCAGCACGCTGTCCTGCTCAAACGCCGTCAGCATCAGCCGCCGCCGCACCCGATCCCACAGGCCGTCTTTCATGGACTTGGCAGCGACCGGCGCTTTCAGGCTGACAGCCACCTGCGGTTGCCGACGCTTCGCGGCGGCGGCGAGCGGCTTCTTCTCAACGGTAGGCTGCTGCTCCGGGGCGGGCGGCTGCAGCTCCGGGGCCGTGTGATATTTGGCTAGAATCTTCTCGAAAATGACCACGTCCGAGGGCAGCGGAATGTATTGGTTGGCCGGGGAAACCGCCGCCTGGGTGTTGTCGCCTTTGCCGTCTTTCGCGGGTGGCGTCGCCGGTTCGGCCTTAGCTTCGGCCTCGCCCGCCTTCGGGCCGACGAAGAGGACAGTCCGCCCCGCCGTCTCCGCCCCGGCGCTGGATGCAACCGGGGCGTGGTGCGGCGCGGGCGCGCATGCGGCCAAGACCGTGGGGATGGCCAGCGAGGTGACGAGGTTCCTGACCCTAAAGGCCAGGGTTTTCATGTGCCAAGCGCGGGGCGCGCTGGCGTGTTTTTCGATGCGTCGGCTCATGGTTTAAAGCACTCCAAACCCTGTTGTTCGTTTTAGTGTGCCGGATAATTGGTTCTGGGGCAAGTTTGCGGGCGGCGGCGGGGCCGGCCGGCGCCGAAAACCCCACAGCCTCGCACTGAATGCTGCCATCGCGCAACGGGTGCCGGACACGGCACACTCGGCATCAAAACCTTGCCCAAGGCAAGCCATTCGCAAGCCTCGCAGCCCCATACAGCGATGCGGTAAGATTCCCGTCAAAGCCTGCCACCCGCCGCGTAAGCCCGAAAGGTATCCCGATGTCCGCCGTGCTAAAACCCAATCTTTACGCGCAACTCTGCGCCCTGCCGCCCAGCCAAACCGGCGAGATCATCGGCGGGAAGTTGCATGTCCAGCCCCGGCCCGCCGGCCCTCATGCGTTGACGAGTTCCACGCTGTTGATGGACGTGGGCGGGCCGTTCCAGCGCGGCAAGGGCGGGCCGGGCGGCTGGTG
>JBJSYU010000069.1:0-7467 GCA_046089945.1 Candidatus Methylumidiphilus sp. | reverse complement strand
GGTTACGCGGAAGTGGCCGTAATAATCCTGAATTTCCTGCTTTAGCAATTCCACCCGGCGTAGCGCCCGTTGTAGGCGCTTGTCGGTGCGGACGATGCCTACGTAGTCCCACATGAAGCGGCGGATTTCGTCCCAGTTGTGGGCGACGACGACTTCTTCGTCGGAGTCGCAGACTTGCGACTCGTCCCATTCCGGCAATTCCGGCGGCGGCGGCGTGTCGGGCAGGACACGCAAGATGTCGACGCAGGCTTGGCTGGCGTAGACCAGGCATTCGAGCAGGGAGTTGCTGGCCATGCGGTTGGCGCCGTGCAGGCCGGTGCAGGCGACTTCGCCGATGGCATACAGCCCCGGCACATCGGTGCGGGCGTTGCTGTCGGTCAACACGCCGCCGCAGGTGTAGTGCGCCGCCGGCACCACGGGGATCGGCTCGCGGGTCATGTCGATGCCTAGCTCCAAGCAGCGGGCGTGGATGGTGGGGAAATGGCCGGTGATGAAGTCGGCCGGCTTGTGGCTGATGTCGAGGTAAACGCAGTCGATGCCTAGGCGTTTGATCTCGTGGTCGATGGCGCGGGCGACGATGTCGCGGGGCGCCAGTTCCAGGCGCGGGTCGAACTTTGCCATGAACGGGGTGCCGTCGGGCAGCAGCAGCCGCCCGCCTTCGCCGCGCACCGCTTCGCTAATCAGGAACGAGCGGGCGTGGGGGTGGTAGAGGCAGGTGGGGTGGAATTGGACGAATTCCATGTTGGCCACCCGCGCCCCGGCGCGCCATGCCAGCGCCATGCCGTCGCCAGTGGAGACGTCGGGGTTGCTGGTGTACAGGTAGACCTTGCTGGCGCCGCCAGTCGCCAATACGACGATGTGGGCGCGCAGGGTTTTAACGCGGTGTTGGCGGGTGTCCAGCACATAGGCGCCCAACACGCCATGGCCTGGGCGGCCTAGCTTTTTTTCGGTGATGAGATCGACGACATTGTGGAATTCCAGCAGCTCGATGTTCGGATGCTGGCGGGCGTGGGCCTCCAGGGAGGTTTCGATGGCTCTGCCGGTGGCGTCGTCGGCATGCGCCACGCGGCGGAAGGAGTGGCCACCTTCGCGGGTCAGGTGCAGCCTTGGCGCGCCGTCTTCCCCGGCCTCCTCGGTGAACGGCACGCCTTGTTCCAGCAGCCAGTCGATGCATGCCTTGCCTTGGGTGACGACCAGCCGGACGGCTTCCGGGTCGCACAATCCGGCCCCGGCGATGAGGGTGTCTTGGATGTGGGAGTCGATGGAGTCTTTTTTATGCAGGACTGCCGAGATGCCGCCTTGCGCATACAGTGTGCTGCCTTCGCTAAGTGCCACTTTGGACAGCACGACGACCCGCGTGTGGCCGGCCAGCCGCAGGGCGAGGCTTAGCCCTGCCGCGCCGCTGCCGATGATTAAAACCGGGTGGATGGTGGCTGGTTGCGTCATGGTTTCGTCACGGCTTTGTCATGGTTTTTCAGCAATCCTACAAGAAAACAGCGCCAGATTGAATGGCAGGCCCGAAAAGAAGATAATACGCGCCAACAACCTGCTGATTTTGAGCGCTTTCAATAAACCTTCCCCGACTGTTCATGCCATTTTCAATGTTTTCTGCCGATAATCCGCACACGCTTAGGGAGTCCGCCAGCCTGTCGCAGCCGCAAATCCAAGGGTGTCCATGGCCGAAGTGATCGACGAGGAGTTGGTCCGGCGGGTGCAGCGGGGCGACAAAAAAGCGTTCGACCTGCTCGTCCTAAAATACCAAAACAGGATCATCCAACTGGTCAACCGCTATGTCCGCGATCCCCACGAGGCACAGGACATCGCCCAGGAAACCTTCATCAAGGCCTATCGGGCGTTGGCAAGCTTCCGCGGCGACAGCGCGTTCTACACCTGGATCTACCGCATCGCCATCAACACCGCGAAGAACCACATCGCGGCGCGTTCCCGCCGTCCGACGGACGATGAAATTGAGGTGGAGGTCGCGGAACAATTCGAGGGCGAGAACGGTCTGAGGGATCAGGAGACGCCGGAAGGCATTCTCTTAAGCGAAGAGCTGGGGCAAACCATACAGATGGCTCTCGATGAGCTGCCTGGGGAGTTGCGAACAGCGATAACCTTGAGGGAAATGGAAGGTCTTAGCTACGACGAAATTGCAGATGTCATGCAGTGTCCCGTTGGGACAGTGCGATCGCGCATATTTCGCGCACGCGAGGCCATTGAGAAAAAAATCAGAACACTAAACGGGTGATTGCTATGACGGATCAAGAAAAGGAAATGAAAGTGCGGATTTCCATGTTGTTGGATTCCGAACTGGATGGGCGGGACAATCCCAGGCTGCTAGACCGCCTGGAAGGCGACGCGGAATTGCGGGCGACATGGGCGCGGTACAGCCTGATTGGCGATGCCATGCGCTCACAAGGCGGGCTAGTGGCGGACAAAGACTTTGCCGCGAGAATTAGCGCTATGGTGGCAGACGAACCTACGGTTTTGGCACCCAAAGGCTTAAAGGCTGGGTTGTCCGTGCGGCCGAGCATTGTGAGTTTGGGCTTGGCGGCGTCGCTGTTCGCAGCGGCCATATTGGTCGGCAAGTCGGTGAACGAGCATGCGGATGTTTTCCAGGTTGCCGCTCAGGGCAAGACGTCGCAGACGCAGGTCGCAGGCAAGACCGTTGAGCCGGTTGAAAGCCAGGCAGAAAGCCAATTCAACGATTATATGGTGATGCATAATGAGACCGCGTATATGGCAGGTTCTGCGGGAGCGTTGCCGTATGTTCGCTTGGCCGGTGCGCGGTCGCCTGATCGCTAACGCATGGAGCGGTTTGTGGATGCCTAGCTTTCTTGTGCGATTATTTTCCCTTGCTTTCTTTGCGGTATTCGTTTTGTCGGGCACTAAGGCCGTTGCCGAAGGGTTGGACACCGAGAAAGATGCAAGAACGTGGCTTGCCGCCGCCCGCCAAGCCACGGTTGCCTTGAATTATCAAGGCATCATTAGTTACATGAAAGACGGCCAGATCGAGAGTCTGCACGTTTTTCACGGATTCAGCGGCGGCAAGGAACAGGAGCGCCTGTTGTCGCTGAACACCCCGATGCGGGAGGTCATCCGCACTGCGGACAAAGTGACCTGCTACTATCCCGACGCCAAGTCTGTTTCGGTGGACGCCAAACCTTCCCGGCACTCCGTGTTGCTGGATTTGCCGGGCGACTTGAATGAACTGTCCAAGCATTATTCCTTGTCCTTGGGCGAGACGGTCGAACACGTTGCGCGTCGGCCGTCCCGCGTGGTTTCCATCGAACCCAAGGACGACCTGCGTTACGGGCGGCGCTTATGGATCGATGTGGACAGCAAACTGCCGATGAAATTTGAATGGCTGGACGAAAACCGCAAGGTTTTGGAACAGATGGTGTTCAGTTCACTGACTGTCGTGCCTTCGATTCCGCCCGAAGATCTGGCGCCGTCCACGCAGACCGACAATTCGTGGAAGACCAAGCAGCATGAGACTCTGCCTGCGGACTCCTTAAAATGGGCGCTGGACGGTGTGCCAGACGGCTTCCGTTTGATGTCCTATGCGCGGCTCAAGCGCTCGGCCGACAACCGGGTCATCGACCACATTCTCTTGAGCGACGGCGTTTCTTCTGTTTCAATCTATATAGATGAGATGATGAACGAGATTTTCACGGCACAGCCGCGGAAAGTTGGCGCCATTAACTCCTACACCCGCAAGCTGGATAAATATCTTGTGACGGTGATGGGCGAAGCGCCTGAAAAGACTGTGCAGTCCATCGGCAACGGCATCCACTTGCAGAGCTCGCCGGGCAAATGATCGAAGAAGAAGCCTACGTCGCCGAGGTCGCCGACGGTCAAATTTGGCTTGAGAAAAGCCGCAAGTCGGCCTGTTCGGGATGCGCCGAAGTCTGCGCCAGCGCGTGGGTGGACGGCATCTTCAGTCGGCAGCGCCGTATTCCGGTCGTCTCCAGTTTGCCTTTGCGCCCAGGGGATCGGGTGTTGGTCGGCATTGCCGATGACGCCGTGGCGTTGGCGTCTTTTTATACCTATCTGCTGCCGTTATTTGCCCTTTTTGGCGGCGCACTGCTTGGCCAATACGCACTCGGCACCGATTGGGCAAGCGCTGCCGGAGGCTTGGCCGGACTGGCCTTGTCTTACGTGGGCATCAAAGCCATACGGCTGCTTGATCGGGATGCCCTCCAGCCCGTGATCCTGCGCAAAATCGATTAATCCCCCCTTTTCTTTCCATTCGGCCCTTTACGCTTACGTCACACGATGACTTGGGAGTCCGTCATGCTCAAAAGAATGCAGGCCCCGGCCTGGTTGGTTGCCATGCTGATCTTTTTTTCCACCTGGGTGAACGCGGTCGAGTTGCCGGATTTCACGACGCTGGTGGAGAAAAACAACACGGCGGTGGTGAACATCAGCACTTCGCAGAAAATCTCTGTCGGGGAGCGCCAGCAAATGCCTGAGGGAATGGACATTCCCGAAGGCACACCGTTGGACGAATTTTTCAAGCACTATTTTGGCGAGGGTGGCCCAGGCGCGCCGGGCGGCGACGGCGGGCAACCCAGTGAAGCGAAATCCTTAGGCTCAGGCTTTATTATTTCCGCTGACGGCTATATCCTTACCAACCAGCATGTGGTGAAAGACGCCGACGAAATCGTCGTCCGCCTGCAAGACCGGCGGGAATTGGTGGCCAAGCTGGTCGGATCTGACAAGCGTAGCGACATCGCCTTGCTGAAAATCGACGCCAGCAACCTGCCGGTGGTGAACATCGGATCGTCGGAAAACTTGAAGGTCGGCTCTTGGGTGTTGGCCATCGGCTCGCCATTCGGCTTTGACCACTCGGTGACAGCAGGGATTGTCAGCGCCAAAGGCAGGAGCCTGCCCAGCGACAATTATGTGCCGTTTATTCAAACGGACGTGGCCATCAACCCCGGCAACTCCGGCGGCCCGCTGTTTAACATGGACGGCCTAGTGGTTGGGGTCAATTCACAAATTTACAGCCGCACCGGCGGCTCCATGGGCATATCCTTTGCCATCCCGATGGAAGTCGCCATGAAAGTGGTGGAGCAGTTGAAGACTTCCGGACGCGTGGCCCGTGGGTGGCTGGGTGTGCAGATCCAAGACGTGACCCGCGAGCTGGCCGAATCGTTTGGCATGAAAAAGCCCCAAGGCGCGTTGGTTTCCAAGGTGTTGCCGAAAAGCCCGGCGGAGGCGGCCGGCATTCAAGTCGGCGACATCATCACCGACTACAACAAGGAAGAGGTGGTGTCCTCCGCGTCCTTGCCGCCGCTGGTGGGCGTCACCAAGATTGGCGAATCCGCCACCGTCAAGCTGATCCGCCAAGGGCAAAGCAAGGAAGTCCAAGTCAAAATTGGCACATTGCCCGACGAAGACGAGCCGGTTGTCGCCGCGCAAGAGCCAGAAGGCAAGGAAGTCAACCGTTTAGGACTCAGCGTGTCGGGAATCACGGCAGAGCAGCGGGAGCAGTTGGAAATCAAGCAGAACGGCGTGCTGGTGCATGATGTCAAGCCAGGGCCGGCCGCCGACGCCGGCATCCGACGCGGCGACGTGATCTTGCGCATTCAAGACCAGCCGATCAAAGACGTCAAACACTTCAACGATGTCGTCAAAGGCTTGCCAAAAGGAAAATCACTTGCCATGTTGGTGCAGCGCCATGGCGGGACGCAGTTCCTGGCCTTAAAACTCAAAGATTGAACCCGTGACCGACCTTAGCCACATACGCAACTTCTCCATCATCGCCCATATCGACCACGGCAAATCGACCTTGGCGGATCGCTTCATCCAACTGTGCGGCGGCTTGAGCGCCCGCGAGATGGCGAACCAAGTGCTTGACTCCATGGATATCGAGCGCGAACGCGGCATCACCATCAAGGCGCAAAGCGTGACCTTGGACTACCCGGCCAAGGATGGCCGGGTCTATCAGTTGAACTTCATCGACACGCCCGGCCATGTGGACTTTTCCTACGAGGTGTCGCGTTCGCTGGCCGCCTGCGAAGGCGCGTTGCTGGTGGTCGATGCCGCCCAAGGCGTAGAAGCGCAGTCGGTGGCCAACTGTTACACCGCCATGGAACAGGGTTTGGAGGTTTTGCCGGTGCTGAACAAGATTGACCTGCCATCCGCCGACCCTGAGAAAGTCATCAAGGAGATCGAAGAAATCATCGGCATTCCGGCCGAAGACGCCGTGCGGATCAGCGCCAAGACCGGCTTTGGCGTGGTGGATGTGCTGGAGCAGTTGGTGCAGCGGATTCCGCCGCCGGAGGGCGACGCCGGTGCGCCGCTGCAAGCGTTGATCATCGATTCCTGGTTCGACAATTACCTAGGCGTGGTGTCATTGGTGCGGGTGAAGCACGGCACCTTGGCCAGAAAGCAGAAAATCACCATCATGTCCACCGGCAGGAGCCATCAGGTTGACCAAGTCGGCGTGTTCACCCCCAAACGCCTGGAAAAAACCGCGTTGGGGCCGGGCGAAGTGGGCTTCATGGTGGCATCGATCAAAGACATTTACGGTGCCCCGGTCGGCGACACGATCACCTCCACTGACAATCCGGCCACCGACACCCTGCCGGGTTTCCAAAAAGTCCAACCCCGGGTATTCGCAGGCATATTTCCGATAGAGGCCGAAGACTATGAAAACCTGCGCGAAGCCCTCAGCAAACTGAGTCTGAATGACGCCGCGCTGCACTACGAGCCGGAATCCTCACAGGCGCTAGGCTTTGGCTTCCGCATCGGGTTTCTGGGCATGTTGCACATGGAGATTATCCAGGAGCGTTTGGAGCGCGAATATGACCTAGACTTGATCACCTCCGCGCCGACGGTGATTTACCAGGTTGTCACGCCCAAAGGCGATACAATCCCCATCGACAACCCATCGAAGTTGCCGTTGCCCAACGAAATCGAGGAGATTCTGGAGCCTATCATCCAAGCCAATATATTGGTGCCTCAGGAATATTTAGGTTCGGTGATTACCCTTTGCATCGAAAAGCGCGGTGTGCAGAAAAAGATGCAATTCATGGGGAGCCAGGTGGCTTTGAGCTTTGAGTTGCCGTTGAGCGAGGTGGTGCTGGATTTCTTTGATCGGCTCAAATCCGTCAGCCGGGGATTTGCCTCGTTCGACTACGAATTCCTGCGTTTCCAGGCTGCGCCCTTAGTCAAAGTGGACATCTTGATCAATGGCGAGCGGGTGGATGCGCTATCGCTGATTGTCCACCGCGATATCAGCCAAAACCGGGGCCGCGACTTGGTTGAGAAAATGAAGGATCTGATTCCACGCCAAATGTTTGAGGTGGCCATCCAGGCGGCGGTCGGCGCCAAGATCATCGCCCGTTCGACGGTCAAGGCGATGAGCAAAAACGTGTTGGCCAAGTGCTATGGCGGCGACACCACCCGCAAGAAAAAACTGTTGGAAAAGCAGAAGGCCGGCAAAAAGCGCATGAA
>JBJSYU010000068.1:0-9524 GCA_046089945.1 Candidatus Methylumidiphilus sp. | reverse complement strand
ATGGAATTGTTGTCGCAACGCGAACCCGACGTGCTGCTGTTGGACACCATCATCCCCGAACCCAACGGCATGGTCGTCTTAGCCCATGCCCATTCCCTGTTTCCGCAATTGCCCGTCGTCATCATCACCGGCAACGCCGGCATACTCAGCGCCGTCTGCGCCATTAAGGCCGGCGCCTGGGATTATATCCCCAAACCGTTTGACCACAGCAGCGTGTTGAAACTGGTGGATCGCGCCATGAAAACGCGCTGGGGTCGGCAAACCTCAGAAACCAACACCAACAAAATCGGCGTCAAAGAGCGCATCGCGCTATTGATGGGCAATAGCCACAATATCCAATGCCTCGCCAAAGACCTGATCCGCGTCGCGCAGACCGATTTCTCGGTGATTATCCAAGGCGAAACCGGCACCGGCAAAGAATTGGTCGCCAAAAACGTCCACCTCGCCAGCCCGCGCGCCGACAAGCCGTTTATCCCCATCGACTGCGGCGCGATACCCGACACGCTCATCGAAAACGAATTGTTCGGCCACGAGAAAGGCTCCTACACCGGCGCCGACCATGTCCAAGGCGGCAAATTCGAGGCCGCCGAGGGCGGGACGTTGTTTCTCGACGAAATCGCCAATATGTCGCTGTCGGCCCAATCCAAACTGCTGCGCGCCTTGCAAGAACGGGTCATTTACCGCATCGGCAGCAGCAAGCCCATACCGGCCAATGTCCGGGTATTGGCCGCCAGCAACGAAAACCTATTGGACGCCGTCGTCAAAGGCAAATTCCGCGAGGATTTATATTACCGCCTGAACGAATACGTCATCCGCATACCCCCGCTGCGCGAGCGCCCCGAAGACATTCTGACCTTGGCCGACCGCTTTGCCGCCGAAACCGGCAATGAACTGGCGAAAACCGACCTGGAGTTTTCCCAAGCCGCCAAAGAATCCATGCTCATCTACCATTGGCCGAGCAATGTGCGCGAGCTGCGCGCCGTCGTGCGCCGCGCCGCCCTCATTTCCGACGGCATTATCAGCCCCGCCGACCTCGGCCTGCGCTGCCAAGCCCCGGCCTCGCCCGCCGCCGAAAAATCCAACCCGGCGGCGGCGCAGCCAAAGCTGGCCTCGTGGCCGGACTCGATACAGACCATCTGCCCGGAGGGTTCCTCGCTGAAGGAAATCACCCAGCTCAACATCGACGAGATTGAGCGCGTCATCATACTGGACACGCTGGCGAAAACCGGCAACAACAAGGCGGAAGCGGCGCGGCGTTTGAACATCGACTACAAAACGCTGTATTCCAAACTCAAAAAAATCAACGCAACCGAGGGGAAATAACATGACTAGCAAAAAAGGCAACCTGACCGGCAATGTCGAAGGCATACTGCGGAAACAGGGAATGGGCATGGGCTAAGACGACCATGCCGTTGGGTTCGGGGATGATGGTGTCCAACAGCAGCACGTCGGGTTCGCGTTGCGACAACAATTCCATGGCGGTGGCGCCGTCATAACCCTGCCGGGTCTCATAGCCAGCATGTTCGAGCAGAAACGACAGCAGTTCGCAGATATCCTTGTCGTCGTCAATAATCAGCACATATCCGTTGTGTTTGGTATCGGGTTTCATGGCGTATTGCGATCACAACCATTGTGGATTTTTTTCTGTGCGGGCGGACACCCGCGCCGCGCCGACCTTGGATCGCAGCAAAAAACGGTGTCAGCCTAGCTTGGGTTTGCCCAGCGGTTGGATCAGCTTGATGTCTTGCGGAAGTTTGGCTTCGATATTGTGCAACAGCCCCAGAAAAAGTAAACCCATTTCCTCGTCTTGCAGCGTGTCGGCGATGCGCTGGGCGATGTATTCGTCGCGTTTGTCCAGCAGCGCCTGGGCTTGCGCCGGGGTGGGCGGCGGCTGTCCGGCTTCGGGGTTGAGCGTCTGCCGCATCAGGGCATATTCTTCCAACAGCAGTTGCGGGGACTCCGTGCCGATGACCGTGGCGCCTTTGGCTTGCAGGGCTTGCAGCAGTTGGAAGTTGCGGCTGCCTGACTGGGCGGTTTCGGCGACGATTTCGGCTTCTTTGCCGCACACCGGCAGGCCGTCTTGGTAAATTTTCAGCTTGGCATAATCCAGCCCAAAGCTGGCGATGGCGGTTTCCACCACTGTCCAAAACTGCTCGACCGCCGCCTGCCGCTGCGCTTGCTCAGGATTGGGCGCGGCGCTGCCGCCTAGGCTGCCCAAGTCGCCGGCGCCGTGGATGATCGGCAAATGGATGAGGGCGCGCATGGCCTGAGGGCTAGGCTTGGCTTGCGCTTTCTTCCAGCACCGGCGCGGCGGCTTCCAGCCGGGCTTCCAGGCGTTTCAGGCGCTCTTCCATGTCGGGAGCCGACAAGGCGGCCGCGCCCCTGGCCCGCGAGTCGAACGCCGGGTTGCCGGCCCACCAGTCCAGCCCCATTTCCATGGCCTTATCGACCGAGCAAATCAGCAGGCGGATTTCCAGCGTCAGCAGCTCCACCTCGACCAGCCGGATGCGGATGTCGCCGCTGATGACGATGCCTTTGTCCAAAAGCCGCTCCAGCAGGTCGGCGACGGTGGTGGAGTTGGTGGCGTGTGTCAGTTTCTTATTTTCGTTCATGGCGTTAATCCTTAAAGTAGTCGGCCCAACGGCCCTAAATCCAAATTCAAGTCATCGTCCTTCAAGTCGAAAACCTCGCGCAGCCGATCCAGTTCTTCGGCTTGACGCATCAGGGTCAAGCCTAGGTGTTCGATCTCCTCGTCGGTCAGCGTGCCCGAATCCATGCGCTTGATCGCCTGCCGCTCCAGCAGTTCGTGCAGCAGCTTGACCAAAGTCAGCACCAATTGTGCCAAGCCGTTGCGGACTTTCTCCCCGTCGATTTCCAGCCTTGGGCGGGTTGCCTTGTGCGCCAACGCGGCCGGGACGATGGGGAGCGCGTCTTTCCAGGGATGTCCGGCGCGGTTTTGCGGATTTTCAGCGGCCATCATTCACATCCATGCCGCGCAGCCGCCTGCCGGTCTCCACAGAAGCCACCAGCGCCTGCACACTCAAGTAAATCAGGTCGATGTTGGCGACAGATATCGTGACATCGCCGACGATGACCGCGCCTTTGTTGAGAATCCTGTCCAAAGCCTCGCACAGCGAGACTTGCTGGTTTTCATCGCGCTGCTGTATTTTTAATGCCACTGTGTTTGCCTTTCCACGATAATGTTTTTCAGGTGGCCCGATAAAGGTTTGCGCCCAATTGGCTTAACCCGGCCAATCCGCCCGGATCGGCTTGCCGATAGATTAGGGTTTTCGGCTGCTTGGGGAATAGTGTGTCCGCCTGCTTGATTTGCGCCATTTCCCTAAGATTGATCGCGGCGCACAAGGCGCAGTCATTTGTTGGCGTGATTTGGTTGATGAAAATGCTGTTTAGGTTTATGTCAATCCGGTGCAGGTTTTCAGCCATTTCCAGGGTTTTGTCGAGCGCCAGCCGGGTGGGAATCGTGACGGCGCACAGCGCGGCGCGCTTGGGGTCGGCAAGCAGCTTGCGCAGTGACTTGATTTCTTGGGAAAGCTTGACCAGGCGCTCGGACAAATGGGGCAGTCGCATCACGCGGCGGTATTTCAATAGCAACGAGAAAAACAGTTTCAGCCAGTCTCCGATCAGCGTCGGCAAATCCATCAGCCGAATCAAATGCCCGCTGGGCGAGGAGTCCATGACGACCAAATCATAACACCCCCGCTCCAGATGTTCCATGACTGCGGTCAGCGCCATGATTTCATCGAGGCCCGGCGGCGCCATGTCCAGCAAATGCTCCATCACTTCGCGGTCAAAGGTGATATCCAGATTGGGGAAGGCGCTGGCCAAAAACGCTTCCAATTCTGCCTGGTAAGCCCGGCGCACGTCCTCAAAAGCTGCTTCGGCGTTAATTTCCTGCGCGTCCAGGCCGGGCAGGACGGCGGTCGGCGCGGCGCCCACCGGAACGCCGAGCGCGTCGCTGAGCGAGTGCGCCGGATCGGTGGAAAACAGCAGGATGCGCAGCGCGGGGTGGCGCTCGCGCAGCGCCAAGGCGGTGGCGCAGGCCATCGTGGTTTTGCCGACGCCGCCCTTGCCGGCGAATATCAAAAGGCGCAGCGTGGACGCAGGCAGTTTCGCGGGCGACTCGACTCGCAGCGGCAGCGCCTTGGGCGGCGGCGGAACCGCCGCGCCGTCCGTAAGCGGCGACACATGCGCCCACAGCGCCTTAAGGTCGTCGCCGGAGGGGTCTCGCGGCAACAGCGGCAATGTCCAGAAGGCAGGGTTGGGCAGGCGCTCGCGGGCTTTCACTAGCGCCAACGCTTGCCGCCGGCGTTCGGCTTGGCAGCTTGGGCAGTCGTTGGCGGGGAGCATCTGGTTGACCACCAGTTCGGGCATGGCGATGTGCCGGTGGGCCAAGGCCCGCGCCAAATCGGCGCTTTCCTCGACGCTCATCGATTCGGCCAGCATGACCGGGACGAAACGGCATTGCGATGCGTCCCGCAGCAGGGTTTGCATGGTCTTCACAGCGTTGTCCATGTCCAAAAGGAAACGGTCTAAATGGTCTAGCGATGCGTCGCCGGTGTAGTGGCGGCGGATGTAGCGGTGCTTGGCGAGCAGGCTGTCGAGGGCAAGCAGCCAGCGGCGCACCAGTTCCGGCATCTCCAAAAGGCGCAGCGTGTGCCCGGTGGGGGCGGTGTCCAGTATGATGCAGTGGTAGCGGCCTTGCCGCAGCGCCTCGGCAAGCTCCAGATAGGCCGCCACTTCGTCCATGCCCGGCAGCGACAGATCCATCAGGCCGTGCAGGTCTTCCTTGTCGAAGAACGTCCCGCGTTCGGCGATCTCCATCAGCGCCTGCTCATGCCGGGACTTGAAGTCGCGCAGTGCGGCGGCGGCGTCCAATTCCCGGACGGTGAGGTTGTCCGGCAACGCCATGCCCGCAAGGGCGCTGACGATGGAATGCGCCGGGTCGGTCGAAACCAGCAGAAACAGCCGGTCGGCTTGCGCCGACGCCAGTTCCAAGGCCGCCGCGCAGGCGCAGGTGGTCTTGCCTACGCCGCCTTTGCCGCCAAACAGCACCAGCTTCAGCGACGGCTCCTTGAGGAAGGCTGGGCGGGCGGCATTCATCCTTTCGGCGGTGCCGTTGGGGTATCCGCCGTATGCCGCTCCACCTCCACCTCGTCGTCCTCTTCATCCTGTTCTTCCTCGTCCTCGTCCTGTTCCTCTTCGTCCTCTCCCCCTTCCTCGTCTCCCTCCCCTATCATGTCGTCCTGTTCGCTCAAGGCGTCCAGCCGATCCAACAATTGCCTCTCCTGTTCCTCGAATTCCTCCTCCGTGATCTGCCCAGTTTCCAGCATCATGTATAACTCAGTCAGGCTGTCGCGCAGCCGCTCGGCTTCGCCCGCCAATTCCTCTTCGGCGATTTCGTGGATTTGCCTGAAAATCCAGTTGATTCCCTTGACCGGAAACAGCAGTATGTCGTCAACTACGAGCATGGTTTTGCCTTAGTCGGCGCTTTCGTTTTCTTCCGCTTCCTCATCCGCATCGGCATCGGCATCGGCTTTGGCCGCTTTAGCGGTGGGCGCACGCAAGTCCAAGGTCACGAAATTGTGCGGCGCCCATGGCCCGGTGTAGTCGAACAAATACACATTGTCGAAAAACTTGGACGCCTGGAAAATCCCCTTGGCAAAATCGTCAATGTGGTCTCTTTCCACGAGGCAGGCCAAATTCATGATGTCCTTTTCTTTCTTGACCGGGTTTTCGATGATGTCTTCGCAATAGTCGATGAGGATTTCTTTGACTTTCTCGGTGCAGTCTTTGCGGTCGGCGGCGCGCAGGGACTCATACAGCCGCCCTAACTCCACTTTGTCGTCCCTTTTCACATTGCTGGACTTGCCGTAAACCTCGTCGCGCGCCTCGCGCAATACTGGGTGCGTGGCGACGAAATACTCATAGATGTTGGAGGTGTCCCACGACACCCGCAAACCCATTTCAACGCGGCCGTTCAGCTTTTCAATATGTTCCTTGATGCTTTTGCGGTTGGCCGCCAGCAGCTTGCGCACCGCGTCGGCGTTGCGGGCGATGACGCCGAAGCGCATCGGCAACACGGTGGTGCTTTCCATCAGCGTGTGCAAGACGGACTGGTGGGCGGTGATGTTGCGGCGTTCCGGGCGGACGCGCGGACTTAGGGTGTCGCTGACGATGGCGCGCAGTCCTTCGCTGTCTATCGCGTACACGGGCGCGGTCTCCAGCCCCCTGACTTTGATGGCGGGGGCCTCGTCGTCGGCCGCGCAGAGCGCGTAGAGGATTTTGGCGCGGGCGCTGTTGGACTTGATCGCATTCACAATCAGGCTCCGCGGCGGCTTTGGGCGGCGCGCTTGCGCGCAAACTGCCATTCGCGGTTCAGGCGGCGGGATTCCTCATGGTGGACGCGGCCCCGGTCTGAGAGGATCTGCTGCGCGCCGGTGGCGTTGACGCAGGCGCGGAAGCTCCTCAAGGTGCGGTGGGTGCGGATGTGGCTGCTGGTGCGGATGTTGTTCATGGCTTGCCCTCAGTATTTGATGCGCAGTCCGGCGGATTTTTTTTCTACGACCGGCTGGGCTTCGGCTTCATGCGTGACGGTGTTTTCAGCCGCCTCGGCCAGCAGAAAGTTTTTTTCTTTTTCGATGTCGGCAATGCGGCTGTCGATGTCGGCGATACGCTTGGAGGCGGCTTCGCGCTCGCGCTCGCGGCGCCAGCGCTCCAACTCCAAGGCGCCGACCTGGAAATAGTTCCGGTAGGTCTCGTGCTTGTTCTTGGCGCGGCCGGAATGGGTCTTGATGTCCGAGACCGAGCGGGGGGGGCGGACGCGTATCGCCATGGCGCTCACTCCACAACCTTGATTTTGCGGGCGGGCTGCTTCGCGGCCTCGCCGTCTAGCGGCGGGCAGATCCGGCGGATCACGTCGTCGATCATCTCGTAGAAGATCGAACGGCCGGCATGCTGGATTTTCGCGGTCTCCATCCCTAGGGTGTCGTAGCAGACGGCATGGAAAAGCTTGTCGCCGAAGCGGGGCTTGACGCCCTGGTGGCTCAAAATCCGCGCAATCGCGATGCCGGCCCTGAGGCTGGTCTTCGATTTGTGCTCCTCGCCGCGCAGCTCGCGGACGATGTCCACGATGTAGGACGATTCGTGCATGTCCAGCCCGGAGCGCGCCTGCAATATCCGCAGCTCGGTGTCGCGGTCTGGGTGGCCGAGCTTGATGGTGATCATGCGGTCGATCAGTGCGTCCTGGGTCTTGTGGGTGCCCGCGTATTCCTCCGGGTTGGAGGTGAAGATGGCGCGGAAGCTCGGATGCACGTCCATGTAGCCGTCGCCGGCGCCGCGGATGCCCGGCAGGTTGAGTATCCCCTCGGAAAGCACCGATAGCAGCACGTTGTTGGTCTCTGCCTTGGAGCGGTTGAATTCGTCGTAGATCAGCATGTCGCCCTTGCGGCAGGCGGTGGTCAGGCGGTTGTCCACCCACACCCGGCTCATCTGCTCCTCGGTTTTGATCACCGAGTGGATGTAATTGTCCATGACCTTGCTTTTGCGGTAGCCGATGTCCTTGCCGGTCAGGTCGGAGCTGACAAACTCCTCGTTGCCCTGCATCAGCGTGACCGGTTGCCCCCATTGCGCTGCGAGATGGAACGCCAGCGTGGTTTTGCCGGTTCCTGAAGGACCCGCGAAATGCACAGGATAGCCCGCGTAGAGGTATAGCATCGCCCGGTCCACGACATCCTTCACATAAGGGGTGATGACAAACCCGTCACTCGCCTCAGGTAGGATGGCGTCGTCCTCGACGGTCTGGTTGACTCTTGTTATTGTGTTTTGCTTACTCATTTCGGTAATTTTCCTGTGCAAAGTCTTTGCAAAATCTAATTGGTTGCTTTCATGGCAAGGGGCGCGGCTTTGAAAGATAGGCAACCCCTGTCTAGAACCGGTCTGCGGAAATGGCCGGACGGCGCGGTCGGAACGCGCCCCGGACTTTTGGCGATGCGCGACGGGGCCGACGGTTGCCGTTCCCGCATCCGCGCTTTTGAAGCTTCAGGATTAGGCCACTTACGCCAGCGGCACGGAATGCGCCTCCAATGGCCACCCTGGCCGCGTCCTTAGGCCGCGGGCGACCATGGAAGGCGCATGGACTCGCATGGTCGCCAGACTAGCTTTCGTCAGGCTTCTTCTCTTGCTCCGCCGCGTGGTGCTTTTTCTTGGGTTTCTCATGATCACCAGGCGTTGACTTTTTGGTGACAAAGCTATCCCACAGCGTGGCCGCAGGCTCGGACTCGACCGGCGCCCCAACGGCCTGCGCCTCCACGGGCGCCGACTCTGCGGGCGGCGGCGCCACGCTTGCCGCAACCTGCGCCACCTCCGGCTCAGGCGCCGGCGCTTCCTTGGCCTGGATGGCTACCCTAGGCTCATCCTTTTTTTTTTCCGGTGCCGCCACGCCAAAAAAGGCGGCATGCGCGCCCGCCCGATCCGATGCGGCTTCGCCAACCAGCGTAGCCACTTGGCTGGCTAGGTTGGACACAAACGCGGCGCGTTCTTCGCCGTCGCTCTTCGCCGACGCGGCCCGCGCCTGCTGGAAGGCGTCGATCTGGCTGGAAACCTGGTTTGCCAGATCGCTGGCAAAGCGGCTCCTCTCTTCGGCCGACAGTCTACCATCGTTGGCGCGCTTCGTTTGGGTGTCCGCCAGGAACTGGCCGACCGAACTCGCCAAGTTGCCGGCAAACTCGGCGCGCTGGTTGGCGTCCGCCTGCGCCTGGTTGCTGCGGTTGGTTTGCAGCGTGTCGAGCAGGTTGGCTATTTCCTGGCCCAAGCCCGCCACGAAGTCGCCCCTTTCTTTGGCGGCCTGCGCTGAATTTGCCTGGAAAGAGGCGCTGAAATTGCCGATGCAGTCGGCCGTCTGCTTTGCCACGCCAGCCACGAAGTCAGCGCGTTCCTGCCGGCTTTGGCGGGCGTTGTTTTGGTGGTCTTTGCTGAACTGGTCGAGCAGGCTGAAAACATTGTTGGTGTTTTCGGCGGCGAACGCCGCGCGCGCCTGCGCGTCCTGCTGCGCCGTCGCGGCGCGGGAGGATGCAAACCCGGCGATCATTGTGTTCACGTCCACAGACCGGACATACTCTTGCGCGGTGCGCTCTGCCTGTCCGATTCGCCGTGATTCACGGTCGTTGTCAATATTTTGGCGCAAGCGCGCCAAGTCTTCTGTTAAGCGGCCCATGGGTGTTCTCCTTAGGTTGTGCTGTGCGACTGGGTCAGGCGCCGGTTCGCCGGCCGCCGAACCGGAACCGAAAAAAAACCCCGCCGCCGCTCGCGCAACGGCGGGGTTCTTTGGGGACTCTAGCCCTAGGCCGGGGCGGCCGCGCTGGCGGTCAAGCCAATGGCTTCGGCGTACTTCAGGTAGGTCTCGACGGAAGCGATGACGACGCGGGCTTCCACGGACAGCAGTTCGATGCCGACCAGCGATACCTTGACCCACGCATCGAT
Organism: Candidatus Methylumidiphilus sp.; assembly: GCA_046089945.1. Classification (GTDB taxonomy): domain Bacteria; phylum Pseudomonadota; class Gammaproteobacteria; order Methylococcales; family Methylococcaceae; genus Methylumidiphilus. The sequence goes on along the minus strand of JBJSYU010000068.1, from coordinate 26 downwards.
CACGATGCCCTTGTCGAGGATGCGGT
>JBJSYU010000067.1:0-11824 GCA_046089945.1 Candidatus Methylumidiphilus sp. | reverse complement strand
GCAAATCGGCCGGCACCTTGTCGCCCGACTGCAAAAACACGATATCGCCCGCCACCAACTGCTCGGCGGGCAGCGGGCCGCGCTGGCCGTCGCGCAGCACCGTCGCCGACAGCGACAGCATCGAAACAATCGCCGACAACGCGCTTTCCGCCTTGCCTTCCTGCACATAACCGATGACGGCGTTAATCAGCACCACGCCGAAAATGACGGCGGCATCGACGCGGTCGTCGGTCGCCAACGCGCCCAGCGCCGCCGCGAGCAGCACATAAATCAGGATATTGTTGAATTGGCTTAAGAAACGCCGCCAGGCCGGGCGCGGGTTGGCGCCGGGCAGGCGGTTCGGGCCGAACTGCGCCAGCCGCGCCCGCGCTTCTGCCGAGGAAAGCCCTTGCCGCTGATCCACCCCTAAGGCGCTGGGGACTTGCTCGGCCGGCAAGAGGTGGCAGGCTTGCCCGGCCTTCATGCCATGTCGGCGCTTTGCCATCCCTGACTCACAAACCCAAAGCTTCTGCGACGACCGCCATCAGCCCATCCGGCAGATGGATGCCCAGCGCCGCCTGCTGGCCGGACGCCGACATTTTTTTCCAAGTCTTGCGGACGATGTCGGCCAGCTTGTCGGGTTCGTGTTTGGCGGCGAAGTCGGGGAAATAATGCTCCAGAAACACCAGACAGGCGGTGTCTTCGATGATCTGCACATCGGCGTCGCGCTTGATGCCGTCTTTGCCGACCATTTTCTGCACCGCCGCCACCGCCTCCGCGTCGAAGCCCGCCGCCTGCGCAATCGCCGCTGCCTGCTCGGCGTGGAAGCCATACAGGTATTTGCGCCAACGCAGGTAGCCCTCGCGGCCCTCCGGGTAGCTCTCCCTAGGCACCGTCCAGCGGCGGATGTGCTGGGCGCGGGCGGCGAGCTGCCGCGCCGGCGAGGCGTCCGGGTCGAGCTTCGCCAGCCAGGCGCTCATGCGCAAACCATACAGCCATTCCTTCGGGCATGCCTCCCCCTGCCAAAGCTCGGTGTTGGGATCTTCGCGGTTGGCCTCATCAACCAACGCCAGGGCTTTGCTCAAACTGTCTTCGCCGATCTCGTGTGCGCTCATAAATGCTTAAACAACCCTACATAATTTCAGAGTCAATATGGGAACAGCCCGCGCCTAACCCGGCTGTGGCGGTGCCGCGCGTAAGTGGCGGCAATCATAGCACCAACCGCAAAGCGGTTCCCGCCCTGGCCGGCTGGGTTATCATAACCGCCCCATCCACCCCGACCTGTCCGCCGCTATGCTGAAAACCCTCTTCGTCCTGCTGCAACACGCCCTGCCCCACCACGCCCTGTCCCGCGCCATGCACCGCCTTGCCCGCTGCGAAAACCGCCTCTGGAAAAACGCCTTCATCCGCGCCATCGTGCGTCTGTACGGCGTCAACCTCGCCGAGGCGCAGCAGCCCGACCCCGAAGCCTATGCCAGCTTCAACGCCTTCTTCACCCGCGCCCTCAAGCCGGAAGCCCGCCCGCTGTGTGCCGAAGCCGGCGCCCTGCTCTGCCCCGCCGACGGCGCCATCAGCCAAATCGGCGACATCCGCGCAGGCCGCATGATCCAAGCCAAAGGCAAAGAGTTCAGCGCGGCGGAACTTTTAGGCGGCGACGCCGAACGCGCCCTACCGTTCGCCAACGGCAAGTTTGCCACGGTGTATCTTTCGCCCCGCGACTACCACCGCCTGCACATGCCGCTGGCCGGCACGTTGAAAGAAATGGTGCTGGTGCCGGGCCGGTTGTTCAGCGTCAACGCCGCCACCGCCGACAGCGTCGAAAACCTATTCGCCCGCAACGAGCGCGTCGTCGCCCTCTTCGACACCCAAGCCGGCCCGATGGCACTTGTGCTAGTCGGCGCGATTTTCGTCGCCAGCATCGAAACCGTCTGGCACGGCGAAGTCACCCCGCCCGCCGGCCAAGACGTGCGCGTGTGGAATTACAGCGGCGACGTGCCCGTCTTGGAAAAAGGCGCGGAAATGGGCCGCTTCAATATGGGTTCGACCATTATCGTATTACTCGGCGAAAACGCCGTGCAATGGGATGAAGTCTTACAAGCCGGCTCCGCCGTTAAAATGGGGCAGAAACTGGGGCGGCTGGGTTGAATAGTACTCCCCTCTCCCCTGTGAGGAGAGGGGTGGGGTGAGGGGCTTGGTAGATACCTATGAACTTCGGCCAGTCGCCGGAGCTCAGTGCCAAGGATGGCTGATTTCCGAATAATCCGTTCAAAAGCCATCGGATCAAGTATATCGCTAACCAGAAGGCCAAAAAATTGTATTGACACATCATGTCGGACATGTATCATATGGCGCGTGAAGGCTTGATGCGACAATATCTTAGATTCAGACTAAGACGATAGTTGTCGCTTACCAGATGGCTATGTGTACCGAAATACTATCCTTGAGGATTATTAGAGTCATGCAAATCAACACAATAAAGCAAACTAGCAACGACCTTAAAAAGTTGTATGATATAGGTATATCAATTCTTGCAAGGCTAAAACATTATCTCATATATGAACTGGGAGATCATCTTGAAATCAAGCAAGATAGCCAAAGTGATTTTTTAGTTACATATTATGGATATCCTTTGCTTTTTCGGATCAATCTGTCTATAGGCATTCCGCAATCACAAAATCCTTATATGCCGATAACTACATCAGGGCAAATTGCTGCATATTTGCAGCCTTATGATGCAAAACCAATAGATGCTCCTTCTGATATACATTATTCATTTGACAAAAATGGCACCATAAATACGAATCTTACAACGGAAGATTTTGCACAGCAGTTTGTATTGGATGTTTTTGAAAAAGTATTAAAGGGAAATTTAATTCTCAGGCCATAGCTCTAGCCTAGAGCATCATTCGCTAACAGTCTGATGCAGCGCACCCGCGCCATGAAGTGACTTGGTGTTTTCGGGTTTTGAGGGGTGGATCGGGACTTTGGTAGTTGGCGTTAGACATAACAAAAAAGTTTCTCAAACAAAGCTAAGGCGATAAAATGCAAGAAGCAGAATATAAGGGATATCGCATCAGATATCACTGCGTAGCTAAATGGTTCGCTCATATCTATCGACCGAAGGTAAGCTCGCCAATGAGTGACATCATTACAGCGTCCCGCCAAGAAGGAGAACAAGTTTTGCTCTCCCGTGTCCGTGCACGAATTGATACAGAAGAAGACGCATCGGAAGTTAGGATGAAAAGCGAACACTAGCATTTTAACTCCAAGCTGTTGATTTTGTACAGTCAAAACCGGCAAAATCGAATGCTTTCACAGTCTCAAACTCGCCCGAAATGGTTTGATGTTTTCGGGTTCCGCAGAGTGGCGCGGAGCGCTGATTGGGGTTTTATATTCATGGAGTCCTTTGTATGAGCGAATGGGTAATTTCAGTAATGCCGGACTTGATTGATGGCTTGGCAGTTGAGTTTCAGAATGGCTTGATTGATGGCCAGGGGTGTCGATTATTAACAGAAGAGACTGTCACCAATTTTAACGGACTAAAGATTCAAATATTCTCCAACGAACATCCGCCGCCTCACTTTCGCGTCGCCTACGGCGGCGAAACAGCCAATTTCAGCATCAAAGACTGTACAAAGCTGAATGGTGACCTTAAAAAGTGGGAGCGCAACATAAGGGCATGGCATTCAGACAACAAAGACAAGCTTATTGAGATATGGAATAAAGCACGGCCATCAGATTGTCCAGTTGGAGCCTATCGCGAATGAACCTACAATCGATTCTAGTCATGTAGTCATGTAGTCATGTAGTCATGTAGTCATGTAGGGTGCGCATCGCGCACCGCTTACCAGATATTCAACGACTCACAAATCTGGAATATGACCGCGCTATTCCAAAATCCACTGGGGTATCTGACATCGAAAACGGTGCGCGATGCGCACCCTACGACTAGAAGGTCGCACGACAGCTTTATCATTACACGGCATTGTATAAATTGAGGTGCGTATGACGCAAGTAGAGTTATTAGAACAACACATTGCGGAATTGGATGACGCTTCGTTTTCAAAGCTCCGCGACTGGTTTATTGAATTCGACCAAGCGCGTTGGGAAAAAAAATTGGAAGCTGATTCCAATGCGGGAAAACTAGATTTTCTTATCAATGCTGCGCTTGCCGAACATGAAGCCGGCTTGACGACAGAGCTTTGAAGCATAAAACAGCCTCTAGCTTCTGGGCTTGCTATGCGCGTCTTCCGGTGGAAATTCGCAGTCTCGCTAGGAAAAACTTTGAACTGCTAAAAGCTGATATATCCCACCCTTCTTTGCAATTTAAAAAGGTTGGCAAAGTCTGGTCTGCCCGTGTCGGCTCGAATTATCGCGCAGTAGCAACGCAAATTGAAGGTGGGTTTCTTTGGGTGTGGATAGGCACCCACGCAGAATATGACAAACTACTGGCCTAACAGTTGAGCAGGGTGAACATTCACAAACGCCGGCAAGGATGCCGGCGCTACGACTGCGCGGGGAGGCGCGGCGGCGGTTTCGATCCGCCGCCGTTGCTTGGTCTCAGGCGGACTCGGCCTTGTTCAGCACCGTGCCGATGATGGGCACGCCCTGCAAATGCTCCAGCGTGTTGGTCAGTTCAAAGTCGGTGGTGGCGCCGGTTTCGATGACCAGCAGCACCGCATCGACCAGGGGCGCCAACGCCAGGGCGTCCGCCGTGTGCAGGTTGGGCAGGTCGTACACCACGATGCGGGCGGCGTCTTCCTGCTTCAACGTGGCGGCAAGCTGGGCCATGCGCGGCGACGACAGCATTTCGGCGGAGTTCAGCAGCGCCCGGTTGCCCGGCAGGATGGCCAGCCGCTCAATGCCTTTGAGGTGCAGCAGCAGGCCATCGACCGGGAAGCGGTCGAGGATGTGGTCGGCCAGGCCGAGCTTGGGCGACAGCCCAAAATAGCCGTGGATGCTGGGGTTGCGCAAGTTGGCGTCAACCAGCAGGACGTTTTGGTCAACTTCCGAGGCCAGCGCCAAGGCCAGATTGATGGCCGCCACGGTCTTGCCTGCGCCGGCGTTCGGGCTGGTCACGGCCAGGCTGTTCCAGCCACGCTCGCGCATCTTTTGCAGCACACGGGTGCGCAGCACTTTGTAGGCGTCCACATACGGGCCGGGGTCGTAGCCGGCGATGATACGCTGCCTGCGCAACAAATCTTTGTCCACGTCAAAGCGTTGGCCGGGGTTCAGTTCGGCGCGCCGGGCGGGGGGCGCGGCGTCGGGCGGGAGAGTGGTCTGATCCATAAAATGTCTTGTCGGGTCGGTTGAAAGTGAAGGGTGGCGCGGCCTTTAGCCGAGCAGCAGATCCAGCTTGCGCATGCCCCGGAACCACAGCACGTCCAGCGGAATCCACAGCCAATGCACCAGCGCCAGCGCGATGGCCAGCCCTAAGGCCAACGCGGCAAGCAGCATCATGCCGCGCTGGCTTTTGGCCTTGATATCCTCGTCCAGGTACAGGTGGGGAATCACCGCCAACGGCGGGGCGCCGACGATCTCGGTGATCTGCGCCAGCTTGCGGACGCTTTTGTCCAGCGTCTCGCGCAGGGCGATGTAGCCGACGGCGACGGCCAGGGCCAGCACCAGGCCCAGCACGGCTATCGCCGGGCGGTTGGGCTTCAACGGCTTTTCCGGCAGCGACGGCGGTTCGACGACGGAGAAGCGCTCGCCCTTGCTTTTGCGCTCCAACTGCTCAGCGACCTGCGCATCCATTTGCTTCGCCTTCATTTCGCGGTAGCGCAGGTTGGTGTTTTCCCAGTCGCGCAGCAGCGAGTAATACTGCCTTTCGACATCGGGCGAGTTTTGCAGCCGCTTTTCATACGCTTGCAGCTTCTCTTGCAATTCCCCGCGGCGCTTGTTGAGTCCGGCGATTTCCAGAATATTGCTTTGCTTTTGCGCGGCCAAATTGAGGTAGGCCGGGTTGTCGGCGCTTTCATCCTTGGGCTTGGCCGTGGCTTTTTTCTTGCCGGAGGATTTGGTCACGCGGACAGCCTTTTCCAGCGCGGCGATTTTGCGGTCCAACGCGGCCGCGTCGGGATGGCCGTCGGCATATTTTTCGCTCATCGAAGCCCGCTCGGTGCGCAGCTTTTCCAACTGCCGCATCTGGTCAATCGAGGAGTCCACTTGGCCGACATCCTTTTCCAACGCTTCGATTTCTTGGCGCAGCTTGACCACGTCCGGGTGTTTTTCGGAGTACTGCGCGGACAGGCTGATATACTCCGTGCGCAAGGCTTTCAGCCGCTCGCTGGAACTCATGATGTGCTGGCCAGTCGAGGCGATGACCGGACTTTCCGAGGGTATCTGCGCGAGTTGGCCGTCAATCAGCGAGTTGTGTTCCAGCAGGGTGCGTATGTGCAGGTCGATATCCTTGATTTCGCTCTCGATCCGATCCAGCGACTGGGTATTCAACTGCTTTTGCTCCGGCAGTTCGTTGAGATGGGCCTCTTTAAACTTGGAGAGCTTTTGCTCCAACTCCGTCGCATAGGCGCCAATCTGCGCCACTTCGTTGGTCAGGAAGTCGGAAGCCTCGGCGGTCTGCCGGGTGCGCATCTTGAGGTTTTCCTCCAGGTAAAGCGAGGTTATCTCATTGGCGACTTTTTGCGACAGCTCGGCGTTGTGGCTGTCATAGGTCAGCGTGAAGGCGATGGTGGCCTGGGTGGGCCGGCCGGAGCGCGGGTCGATGACATCGGCGCTTAAGGTCTTGAAGGAAATGTCGTCGCGCATGCGTTCGACGATTTCGTCGGTGGTCTCCTTTTTGCGCTCGTCCTCGTACAGCTTGAACTTCTCCACAATGGCCATCAGGTTGGAGCGCGTCATCACGCGCTGGCTGATGGTTTGCAGCCGCTGCGTGGCGAAGCTGGTGATCGTGGTCCGCACCAGGTCGGTGGGTATCTCCTGCTCTTCGATCAATATGGTCGCGGTCGAGCGGTAGACCGGCGGCAACAGCACGGCGGTCAACAGGCTGACCACCAGCACGGCGGCAAATATCAAGGAAAATGCGAGTTTGTTGCGGCGCAGGGCCGAAAGATAATCGCCGAATTGTTTTTCTTCCATTGCTATGGGTCTCAATAATGTAATTGTTCAAGATCGTAGCGCAGCGACACGGACACGTTATGATTGTCTTGTGTGCCTGCGTAAGGCGTGCCTTCATAATTGCCGCCGCCAAGTTCGCGGAGCTGGTAGCTATAGGCTGCATTGATGACAAGGTTTTTCATCATGCTATATGAAACATTCATGCCTAGTTGGAAGCTCTGCTGATCCACCGAGGGGCCGCCTTGAAAGGGGAAAGAGCTACTGCTGTAGGACAGTTGCAGCCCTGAATTAATCTCTGGGCTAAACCGATGGCTGGCGTTGATGGCGACACGGTCAGAGGTGAAAAGCTGGCCATTGAGGGAGGGGCTGATCTGGTGGCCATACACTAGGCCGACCATGGACGTGTCGAATTTCTTGGTGAGGCCAATATTAAACAGCGGCCCAAATTGCGGGTCGGTGCGGGTTCTTTGCAGTTCCGGCGGCGCCACGCCATAGGGATTGCTAATGACGATCTGGCCTAGAAAAAGCTGCTGGGCAGTGGCCGTGTTGATATCAATGGTGGTGATGGTCTGGCTAAGCTGTCCGCCACCAGAAAAGCTGATATCGATATCGTCATCCAGCGCGTATTTGAAGCCGACGTTAATGTCGATATAGTTGATTTCCCGATCCGAGGAGCCATAGTTTGTAATCAACTCGGAGATCAGCTGGTTCAGCCGCCTGGTCGTGGTAAAGCTGATGTCTGTCGCAGTCTGGTAAGTGGTGGCCGACAGTTCGCCATTCAGCGACAGCTTCTGGTTGATGGCATGGCTGATCGAGGTGGACACGGTATGGGAATGGGAGTCTGGATACGTGCCGCCTTGGTTCTTTGAGCTGACCGGGTAGCTGGAATCGTTGTAGGCATAGCTAAAACCCAGCTTGGTGTATTCCGTCAGTTGGTAGCTCCACGAGGGGGCGATGTTGGCCATGTCGCGGCGCAGGCGGCCTAGCACAATCCCTAAGGTCGGGTCGGTCTGCGACGACAGCAGGGCGTCACTGATGTAACTGCCATTCAGTTCCCAGCGCATACGCTCGGATATCAGGTAGGCGAAGCTGCCGTTCAGATATTGGTTCTGCATGTCCAAGCCGCTGAGCGGATAGTAAAACCAGTTGTCGAAGCGGGCGCCGGCGTTGGCTTGCCATCTCGGCGCGGCGGCCGCAAAGCTGGTCTGCACATCCAAGTCGGTGCCCCAAACGCTTTCCGGGTTCAAGGCGCTAGGCAGCAGCATGATGTTGCTGTTGAAGTCCTGCTGCAATGTCGCGTTCGCATTCAGGCTGTACTCGGCCCCTACGCCGGGAGGGGCTTCGAGCAGGCTGAGGCAAAACACCGACGCCCAAGTCTTCAGAAGATAGGGGGATTTCATCGGGAGGATGCGCCTGTCGGGACAGCGTGGCGCGGTGGCGGGGCGATGCCGCCTGCGGAAAATCCTGCGCGGCGCTTCAAGGGACGACCACCACGTCCCCGTTGAGCAGTTCGATGTTCTGCTCCAAGTCTTCGCCCTTGGAGACGCTGCCGTAGTCGAAGGGCATGCTGATGGTCTGCCCGCCGACGCGGCGCAGGATCTTGATGTCGTCCTCGTCGGCGAACGGCGCCAGCCCGCCGGCCATCGCCAATGCTTGGGTGACGGTGATCGCCCGCGCCAGCGGCAGTTCGCCCGGCTTGTTGACCTTGCCCATCACGTACACCTTTTGGTTGGTGTTGATGACGGCCACGGTGACTTCCGGGTCGGACAGGTATTCGGTCAGCCGCTTGGCGATTTCTTTTTTCAACTGCTCGGTGGTCAAGCCTTCGACTTGCAGATTGCCCGCCAGCGGAATCGAAATGCCGCCGTCGGGGCGGACGAGCGCCTTGCTGTTCAGCCCCTCTTCTTTCCACACGGAAATGTCCAAGACATCGCCGGGGACGATGCGGTAGTCCTGCGACACCTGTGGGATTTGACGCGCTTGCGCGGGATCTGCCCCATCCGCGAAGCCTATGGCGGAGCAGGCGAAGAACAGGAACAGGCTCAAGAATATCGTTTGCATTAGAGGTGATGGCATAGGTGAAAGCAGTTGGACAGCAATTTATGGGCCACTGGCGCGGCATTGATTTTGTATGCATGCTGCGCTACTGGCGCTGCGCGGATGTTCACAAAGGCACGGAGGATGGCGGAAACAGCGATGGCCGTTCTTGGCGAAACTTGGCGGAGCGCCAGTCTACAGCATTCTTTTGACCAATATGTGACGTTTTGCCGGGCTGGCCCGGTCGGCGGTCGCCGGCCGGGCGGGGCTTGTCCGGCGTCGTTAAGCGGGTGTTATTATAATGCCCAACCTTCTACGGAGTTCAATACATGACATGCAAATTCATACGCCCGGCCGCCTTGTGTCTGGTGGCTGCGGCGCTGGTGGCCTGCGGCGGCGCGGAAGAGCGCAAAGCTGACCATCTCAAGAAAGCCGTGCAATATTTCGAGCAGCAAAACCTTGAAAAGGCGGCGGTCGAATTCAAAAACGTGTTGCAGATCGACCCTAAAACCCCCAAGCCCTACTATTACCTAGGCCGCATCGAAGAGGGCAAGAAGAACTGGCGCGAGGCGTTTGGCCTGTTCCAAAAGGCGGTGGAGCTAGACCCGAAAGACCTGGACGCGCAATTGAAGCTGGCGCAGTTCATGCTGCTGGCCGGCGATGTGGAGAAGGCGTCCGCCATCACGGACATGGTCGCAAAGGAGCGCCCCGCCGACCTCGACACCCGGCTGCTGCAAGTCGCCATCGCCAACCGCAAGGGCCAGTCCGACGCGGCCTTGGCCGCAGTCGAGAAGATCGTCGCGGAAAAGCCGGCGCGGCCGGAGCCGTACATCGTGCTGGCGGCGTTTTACGCGCAAAAGGCCAAGCTGGCCGAATCGGAAAAGGCGCTCAAAGACGGCCTCGCCGCCAACCCGAAAAACCCCGAACTGCTGAGCGCGCTGGTGCGCTTCTATTCCCAGCAAAAGCAGGCTGAACCCGCCGAGCGGACGGTCAAGGAATTGATCGAGGCGCAGCCTGCGCAACTGCCGCACCGCGTCATGCTGGCGCAGTTGTACATCCAACTGAGCCGTTGGGCCGAAGCCGAGCAGACCTTGCGCGCGGCGATCAAAGATTTTCCCAAAGACCCGGCGCCCTCGGTGCTGTTGGCGGAGTTTTTCTTGAAGCGCGGCGACCAGCCCAAGGCCGAGGCCGAACTGCTCGCCGCGATTGCCGCCAATCCATCCACCGTCAAGCTGCGCCAAGCGCTGGCGCAGTTGCAGGAGCAAAGCAAACACGCCGACCAAGCGGAAAAAACCTACCGCGAGTTCATCAAGTCCACCGACAGCAAGCCGGACGCGCTGAAAGCCAAAGACTTGCTGGCCAGCCTGCTGGTGCGCATGGGCCGCATCGACGAGTCGGCGGCCCTGCTCAAGGAGGTCTTGGAGGAAAACCCGCAAGACCACGACGCGCTGCTGATGCAAGGCAAGTTGGCCTTGGCGAAAAAGAACGCGCAAGACGCCATTTCCGCGTTCCGCTCGGTGCTGAAAGACCAGCCCGACTCCACCGAGGCGCTGACCCTGCTGGCCAACGCCTATTCCTTGGACGGCAAGCCGGCCTTGGCCCAGGAAAACCTGGAAAAAGCCGTGGCCAGCAAGCCCGAAGAATTCCATTTGCGCAAAAACCTGGTCGATTTCCTGGCCAAGCAGAAGAATTTCTCGCTGGCGGCGGACAAGCTGGAAGAATACCTCAAGCTCAAGCCGAAAGACTTGGAGGCGCTCAACCTCAAAGCCGAGGTGCTGGGCGCCAGCGGGCAGTTGGAACCTTTGGAAAAGTTGCTGGCCCAGATCAAGGCCGACTTCCCCGACAACGCGCTAGGGCCGATGCGCCTGGGCGGGCTGTATGTCGAGCAGAAAAAATACGAGGCCGCGCTGGCCGAATATGAAATTGCCTTGAAGCGGGCTAAGGAAGACTACGAGCCGTTGAAATCCATCATGGGCGTGTATTTGCAGATGAAGCAGCCGGACAAGGCGCTGGCGCGGGTGAAGAAAGCCTTGGTGGAGACGCCGAAGAGCGCCGGCGCTTACCAGTTGCTGGGCGCGTGGTACGCCACGCAAAACCGCCAGGACGACGCGCTAAAGTCGCTGAAAACCGCGATTGAGCTAAACCCGCGCTGGCTGCTGCCGTACATGAACCTGGGCAACCTGTATGAAAAGCAGGGCGACAAGGACAAGGCGGTAGAGGCGTTCCAGCAGGCGGAAAAGCTGCTGCCCAGCGACCCCAGCATCCACCTCGCTCTGGCGCGGATCTATGAGCAGAAGAAGGACTACGACAAAGCCATCGGGCAATACGAGGCCATCCTCAAGACCCACCCGGACAACGCGCTGAGCGTCAACAACATGGCCTCGCTGCTGTCCATGGACGGCGCCGACAAGGCCAAGCTGGATCGGGCGTTTGAACTGGCGAAGCGGCTGGAAAAGTCCGAGCAGCCGGTGTACTGGGACACGCTGGCCTGGATTTACTACCTGCGCGGCGAGTATGACAAGGCGCAGCCTTTGGCGGCGAAAGTGGCCGAGAAGCTGCCCAATGTCGCGCTGTTCCATTACCACCTAGGGATGATCTACGCCAAGCAGGGCGACAAGGCCAAGGCCAAGGAAAGCCTGGCGAAGGCGGTCGATGCCAAGGCCGACTATGTCGGCTTGCAAGAAGCCAAGGACACGCTGAAAAGCTTGCAGTAAGCGTGGAGCCGGCATCGTAG
>JBJSYU010000066.1:0-3813 GCA_046089945.1 Candidatus Methylumidiphilus sp. | reverse complement strand
CGCCGCAGTAAATGGGTTAGCCCCAGGATGGCGTTCATCGGTGTGCGGATCTCGTGGCTCATATTGGCCAGAAAGGCGCTTTTGGCGCGGGTGGCGGCCTCGGCCTGCTTGGCGCGGCGATCCAGTTCAGCCTCCATCTCGCGCTGCGGTTTGATGTCGCGGGCAAAGCCCACCGTGCCTAGCACCGTGCCGTCGGTGTCCAGGATTGGCGCCTTGAACGTCTCATACAGGGTGTCGGGCAGGTTGGCGTCCGGCGCCTCCACCGTTTTCTGGCGGCGCGTCGCCATCACCTCCACATCGTCGGCGCGGTAACGCTCGGCCAGCCTGCCGGGCCACAGGTCAAAATCAGTCTTGCCGAGCATCTCCTCAGGCATGCGGCCATGGCCCTCGGCGAGAACCCGGTTCACCGCGATGAAGCGCCCTTCACTATCCTTCATCCAGGCCCTATGCGGCAGGTTGTCGAGCAAGGCTTGCAGGGAATGGCTCTGGCGGCGCAACTCGGCGGTGCGGGCTTCGACCAATTCTTCGAGATGATGGCGGTGCCTGTCCAGTTCCAAAGCGTTGCGCTTCTTTTCAGTGATGTCCTCTTTCACCGCCACATAATGGCTGACCCGCCCATCTGGCTGGCGCAGCGGCGCGATGACGGCGAACTCGACATACTCGCTGCCGTCCTTGCGCCGGTTGACCAATTCACCCTTCCACGTCTGCCCTTGGTTCAGCGTATCCCACATGGCCTGATAGACGGAAGGCGGCATCTTGCCGGATTGTAGGATGCGGGGGTTCTTGCCCAAGGCTTCGGCGCGGCTGTAGCCGGTGTTTTGCTCGAAGGTCGCATTCACATATTCAATCTCGGCCGCCAGATTGGTGATGACGATGCTCTCCGGGCTTTGCTCCACGGCCAGCGACAGTTCGCGCAACTGCTTTTCGGCCTGCTTGCGCTCGCTGATGTCGCGGATCAGGCCGACGGCATGCCAGACGCCGGCCAGCCGCGTCGCCGACAGTGAGATTTCGACCGGAAATTCCTCGCCGCCTCGGCGCAGCGCGTTCAGTTCCAGCGTATGGCCCACGGCGGGGCCTTGGCCCGTGCTGGCAAAATGGGCCAAACCCGCCGCCGCCGCCGCCTGGTAGCGCGGCGGCACGATCAACACATGCAAGGGCTGGCCCACCGCCTCGTCCTGGGCGTAACCGAACATCGCCACGGCGGCGGGGTTCCACAGCACGATCTTGCCGTCTTCGCCATTCATCAGGACAAAAGCGTCGCGGGTGCTTTCCGTCGCCACGCGGAAGCGCTCGGCGCTGTCGCGCAGATCCTGCTCGGCCTGTTTGCGGGCGGTGATATCTTGATTGATGCCGGACAGGCGGATCGGCCGGCCGTCGGCGTCGTATTGCGCCCGCCCCTTGCTGAGCAGCCAGCGCGTCTCGCCGCTGGCCGGCAGCAAGCGGAATTCCGCCTCGAACGACTCGCCACGCAGGATACGGCTGTCCCACTGCGCATCGATTGCGGCCAAGTCGTCGGGATGCACCCACGACCGCCAGTCGTCGATGTCGCGCAGTCCGCCGGGTGCCGCGCCATACAGCTTTTCGCATTCGGGCGACCAATACACCTGCCCGCTTTGCACGTCCCAGTCCCAGATGCCGATATGCGCCCCCTCCTGCGCCATCAGCAGGCGTTGCTCGCTCTCGCGCAAAGCGGCGTTGGCCGCCTCGGCGCGGGCGCGGGCGGCAATCGCATCCTCCATTAGGTTCAGCGCCGCCAAACGGGCCAGCCGCTGCTGCTCAAAAGCGGCCTGTTGGCTGTCGCGCAAAGCCGCCTCGGCGGCGCGCACCGCCAAGCGCTCGGTGGCCTGCTCCAAGGCGCGGCGGATGGCCGGCGTCAGGCGGATTAGGTTGTCTTTCAGCACGAAATCGCTTAAGCCCAAGCGCAGCAGTTCCACGGCGGTTTCTTCGCCGACACTGCCCGACACCAGAATCACCGGCAAATCAGGCTTGCGCGTTTGGATATGCCGCAGCGTGGCGCGAAAATCCATGCCCGGCACGTTGTAGTCGCACAGCGCCACATCCCAGTCATGGCACAGCGCTGATTCCAATTCCGCGTTGCTGGCCACTCGGCACAGCGTAAGTTCTGGCTCGTGCTGCCGCAAATGCCGCTCCAACAACAGGAAGTCGGCGGCGGCATCTTCGATGCATAAAATCTTCAACGGCATGGTCATGGCTTGGGCGGCGGCTCGTTGGTCGCCAGCCAATAAATGCCAAGCCGGGCCACGGTCTCGGCGAACTCGGCGAAGTCCACCGGCTTGCGCACGAAGCTGTTGCAGCCGCTTTCGTAGCTGCGCAAGCGGTCGCGCTCGTCGTCGGACGAGGTCAGAATGACCACCGGCAACAACGCGGTGCGGGCGTCGGCGCGCAGCCGCTCCAGCACCTCCAAGCTGGACAGGCGCGGCAGGCCGATATCCAGCATCACCACCGCCGGCAGCCCCACGCCCTCACGCGCCGCGAACTCGCCTTGCCGGAACAAATAGTCCAAGGCCTGCTGGCCGTCGCGCGCGACGTCCACCGGGTTGGCCAGCTTGGCCTTGCGCAAAGCGCGCAAGGTCAGCATTTCGTCTTGCGGGTTGTCTTCGACCAGCAAAATGGTTTTCTTGTCCATTGTTCACACCTCCGCTTCGCCGGACGCGATGTCTGGCAGGGAAAAACAAAACACCGCACCCTTGCCCGGCGCGGCCTGCGCTTCGATAGTGCCGCCATGGCGGTGGATGATGCGCTGCACGGTGGCAAGGCCGATGCCAATGCCGGGGAACTCCTCTTGTCAGTGCAAACGCTGGAACGGCTGGAACAGCCGGTTGGCATGCGCCATGTCAAAGCCGGCGCCGTTGTCGGCGACGCAGAAGCGCCGCCCTGCTGCGTACAGGCGGATGTGCGGCTTTGCCGTGTTGGCCGTGTATTTCCAGGCATTGGCCAGCAAATTGCGCAACACGATTTCGACCATCCGCACATCGCCGCGCGCCTTCAGCCCGTCTTCCACCTGCGCGTCCACCTGCCGCCCCGGCTCGCTTTTTGCCAGTTCGGCCAGCACTTGCCGCGCCAGCGCCGAAATGTCCACGGCATCGTAGCGCAATTCGCCACGGGTGCTGCGCGACAGCACCAACAGGCCGTCGATCAGCTCGCCCATTTTGCGGCTGGCAAGGTCAATCTGTTGCAGATAGACCAGCGCCTCGCCTTGCAACAGCCCGCCGCAGTCTTCCAGCAGTGCCTGGCTGAACCCGCTCATCGCCCGCAGCGGGGCGCGCAAATCATGGGAGACAGCATAGGCGAAAGCGTCAAGTTCTTGGTTGGCGGCCAACAGTTCGGCGGTGCGTTCGGCAACGCGGCGCTCCAAACCGGCGTTCAGCCGCAGGATTTCCGCCTCGGCGCGTTTGCGTTCGGTGATGACATCGAAGATCGCCACAAAATGCTCAGGCTTCGGGCTGTAGACGGCAATCCAAAACCACATGTCCAGGGCATACACGTAGCGCTCGAAACGCTCAGGCCCGGCGCCTAAGGCCACGCGCCCATAAATCGCTAAAAGCTCCGCGTCGGTTTGCAAAATGCCGGGGATGACCTCGCTGACTTTGCGCCCAACGACGCCGTCCAGCCCGGTCAGCGTTGCAAACGCCGCGTTGACGCTGAGGTAGATGAAATCCTCCGCCACACCGTCTTTAAACAACACCCGGCAATAAGCGAAGCCGTTGAGCATATTGTCGAACAGCGAACGGTACATCGCTTCGCTGTTGCGCAGCGCCTCCTCCGTGGCCTTGCGCGCGGTGATGTCCTGCA
>JBJSYU010000065.1:0-3454 GCA_046089945.1 Candidatus Methylumidiphilus sp. | reverse complement strand
GACCTTCAGCAATATGGGTTATTGAATTTGTGTCAAGGTCTTCCGTTTGGGCTTGCACTGCATTGGTCCTCTGCCTTGGCTCTTGCCCTTGTGGAACCCCCGGTCAGTGACGACCTTGCAGCCTATCATCTCTACATAGATGCTTCCTCAGGCCTTCGTGGTTGTGGATCAGCTTGGGCCCTCGTTGTTGTTGGTGAGCATCGCTGCGGCCGGGCCAGCTTGGCCCGGCCGAGCTTACTGTCTTCGTTGATGAATTCCACCCAGTCGCCGACCTTGAGGCGGTTGGCGGTTTCCCAGTGCTGGTCTTTGACGAAGTTTTTCAGCCAACCGCTGGCTTCCTGCGGCGAAATGCCGGGGATTTTCCCGTCCGTCACTTCGTTGATGTCGATATCGTCGATATCGGGCAGATGGGTTTTGACTTCCAAGATGGCATCGGCCAGTTCGGCGTCTTTGATATCGATATCCGCATGGGCCATGACGGCTCCCGTCGCCTGTGCTTGGGCGGATTGTTCGGCGGCTCTGCGCAAGGCGTCAGGGTGCAACGCATCCATATGGCAAACCTCCAGTTCTTTTAAAAGGGCTTTGATTTGATGGGCGTCAATGGAGGTGCTGTGCAGCCCATCTTTGACGGCTTTAATGACGGCGGGCAGTTCGCGGATGAGTTTTGTCCGCTCCTGCGCGTTATTGGGCGGGGTAATGCTCCAAATGAGTTTGTCCAAGGTTTCCAAGGCACGCTCCCATTCTCCGTCTTCTTTGTCGCGCCGCAGATAGGCTAGGAATAAAACGTCTTTCCAGTCGTTATAGACAAAGGTGCGGAATGTCGCCGGGGTGTTTTTGTTTTCCAGCCGTTGGGTGATTTCGCCGGCCACCGCTTTTTTGGCCAGCCAAACCTTTTCTTTGCTTTGCGTGGTTTGCAGAATCCGGCTTTCCGCGGCAGTGCTGCGCTTGGCGTCTTTGGCCATGAATTCTGAGAAATCTTTGAGCAATTCCTCGAACAGGGCGACATTCTGGCTAAAATCTTTCAGCACTTTGCTGACGATCTCTTCGATTTTCTGGATGATGAGGTTGTCGGCACCGGCACCGGCATCGGCGTCGTTAATCCCAATCCCGGCTTGGGCGAGGTCATTTAATAGTAGGCGAGCGGCGTGGTTTTTCTTGGCGAAAAAGGTTTTATCGATAATCGCCACTTTGATGATCGGTATTTGCAGGCGGGCAATCAACCCCTTGACCAGCGCTGCGACATTTTTGTCGTCGAGGATGAAGTCAAAGATAATGCCGACCATGTCGATGACATCTTCTTCAGGCCGACCGATAGTCCGACCGAGTTGGTTGCCTTGGACTTTGCTGAGGTGTATGGCGACATTATGCTTGAGGCTTTCCGCCGTCGCCGGTTGTCCATCCGTGCCGTCAAAGGCGGTGCGTTGCAGCAGGTCTATGACATTGACGATATCCGTGCTGTTGGCAGCTATCGCGCCGGGCATGCTTGCCGAAAGCGGCGCAGGCAAGCCCAGTTGCAAGCGGCGATTGTCCATCAGCGATTGCATGCTGCGGAAGGCTTCCAAATAGACGGATAGGTCGGCCAGTTCAGCGACGGAGGGCGGCTGGGCCGCTTGCTTGGCTGCGGGCTTCGTTTGCGGCGTGACACTTTCGCTGTCGGCTTGTGCGCTGGCTTTTTTTAGGGCAATTTTGACGGGGATAACCGGCAAAACACCCTTGGCCACGAGGTGGGCGTTGAGGTTTTGGTATAAGCCACCCATTTTGCTTAGCACATGGCAGTCAAAAAGTTTATAAATGAGCAGTTTAATTTTTAGTTCAATTTTCATCGGCTCAAGAACCTTTGAAAACTGTTTGCATAATACCGCAGGCGAAACTGGCAGGCTGTCGGCTTCGCTTTCTTTATTGGATAAGAAGCAGAAACGTTGATTCAGCGGGTAAAGCTGTTCCTGGTGCAGCGCATTGCCTTTTTCGATGATGCCGTTAATCGCCAGTCTTTCCTCAAACAGCGCTTCATCAAGCAGGCTGAGCGATTCTTCTTCTGCCGCTGCGTCGCTGGCTTGTTGGGGTTTGGCGGCGGCAGTCCAATAGTCGTTGTATTTTATTGACAGGTTTTGCAGGTATTGCTTTTCCATTTCCTCCCGTTTGCGCCTGAAAAAACGCATAGTTTCGAACATCTGCGTTTGCTTGGCGTTGCTTTCCGCCGTGTCGGACAGCTTAAACAGGGCGTCATCAAGTTGGGCAAAAAACCGCGACAATAGCTCGGTGACGCCCGCAGAGATGATGGGCAGGCATCCATTGATGACAGCTTTGCCGGTTGGCGGCGGGCTGTTTTGCCCCTGGGCCGGCTGGCCTGGGGCATTGGTTGTGGCGCTGATTTCGGGCATTTTTTGCTCGGTCGTTCTGGGCGGTGGAGGGTGTCCTTGGGGGCAGGCGATCCGACTAGGTTTTTGTCGTGTGGCCCGGCCTGTCGCTCATGCGAGACAGGACGCGGGGGCCGACCGTAGCACTCAGTTAAGCTCGAAAGCAGAATCCCTGCCACAGGAGCGGCAAAATCCATGCGTGGCGGGCTTGCTCTGTGCGGGCAGGCGGGCGGGGCGCCGTCTGGTGAGTGTTTGGCGGGACGCATGGCCGGATCGGCGCTATGCGCATAAAGCATTGTATTCTAAGCATCTTCCGGTTCCGGCGATGTATCGCGCCAAGGTGCGTCCGCCGGGGCGCCGCTAGGCTAACGCTGGCTGTGCCGCCGTGCAAGCGCCCAAATACAGGCATTTAGCCAACGCCCCTGTCGTTAATTAAAGACCTGTTTAGTCATTCTGCAAACGGTGTCGCCTAAACTTGCCGTTTTGCGGTGCGCTAGCCTCGCCAAATTCCGTCGCCTGTAGGCGACATAAAATTGCAAAATAAATTAATTATTTAAAAAAATATATATTTATCATTAAGATAAAAATATTTTATAGTGTCTTTTTGTGGCGACGATTGTGGCTATCCCTTAAAAAATATGCCGATTCCGGGGGTGAGATGGCAGGTTTGCTCTCGCCAAAACTGTCGTCTATAGACGACAGGCTTTTTTGTGAAGTTTGTGGATGGCCGCAAAATGCGCGGCAGGCACCTCAGGCATGTGGGCGGGGCAGCGCTGCTGCGCGAGGCCCGTCGGCACGCAAAAGCGCATAGACCTATGCCCAGTCCGCCACTTGGATACAATAGCCTTTGTCTGAAACGCAACCATCACGCTGCCCCATGCACCCAAATCACTCACACGCCCGCGCCACGCTGCAACGCTTGGCCGAGAATTTAGGCCGCGTCATGCACGGCCAGACCCACAGCATCCGCCATGTGTTGGCGGCGTTTGCCGCCGGCGGGCATGTGCTGCTGGAGGATGTGCCGGGCACCGGCAAGACCACGCTGGCGAAGGCGCTGGCCCTGTCGACCCAATGTGTCTTCAAGCGGGTGCAGTTCA
>JBJSYU010000064.1:0-11105 GCA_046089945.1 Candidatus Methylumidiphilus sp. | reverse complement strand
CGGGAACTTAGCCCCTTCAAGCAGGGCCAAGTTCCCGCCCGCACTAGCGGATCAATTGGGCGCGAAAGGATGCTTGATGATGTCCTTCTGGGCCACGACCTCGGCGGG
Source organism: Candidatus Methylumidiphilus sp. (assembly GCA_046089945.1). Classification (GTDB taxonomy): domain Bacteria; phylum Pseudomonadota; class Gammaproteobacteria; order Methylococcales; family Methylococcaceae; genus Methylumidiphilus. The sequence goes on along the minus strand of JBJSYU010000064.1, from coordinate 10,997 downwards.
GGTCGGCGTGCCATCGACGGCGCGCTTGATGGCTTCGCGGGTGGCTTCGTAGTTGTATTGCTGGATCTTCGCGTCGTCAGCGGCCAGCCAGTGGATGAACACGCCGACGCTGATGAACACGTCATCGGCTTCTTCAATCGGAATCGTGCCGTCTTCAACGGAATCGGCCACAGCCAGGGCGACGCCGCGCTGGGCTGGGCCAAACATTTGCACAGCCTGTTTGCCGTTCTTGATGGTAACTTTGTTGAACAGGATCGTGTGCGGTTTGACAGCCAGGTTAGGCGCAACCACGGCCAGCAGCGTGCTGAAGCCGTCTTTGTTGTTGACCAGGGCGTTGGCAAATGCGGTTTCCGCAGCGCTGCCGCGCGGCCCTAAGATCAGGTCGATGTGGGCGACTTCGTTGCCTTCGCCCTTCAAAGACTCGCCTACCAGGAATTTATTGATTTTCGCCATGTGCATCTCCACTTCGTTTAACGGTCGAATTATTTTGTCAGCGGCATTGCCTTGAGAAACGGTGCAATGCCTGTGTTTGCGTGAGGCTGGACAAGAGTTGCCCTAGCCTTCCAATAGTTTTTCCAGGCGCACGGCCAGCAGGCAGGCCACTGTCAGATCAGCCGTGGTGCCGGGGTTGAGTCCGGCAGACTTCATCTCCGCGTCCACCTCCCGCAACAGCGGCAGGCAGTCTTCGGGTCTGTCGGATGCGGACAAGGCGTGATCCACGCGCATCATGCTGTCCGCCACCATCCTGGTGAAACGGGCGCCAAACTTGCGCTCAATGTGGCTGTCCGGCACGGCTTTAAGCAGCCCGGCAAATACGGCCACTGTCGCCCATGCCTCATTGTCCCATAATGACATCCCACTATGATAACGTGGAATAGCCAAATCAAAAACGTTTCCATAGGAATTTGTAAATTGCCATGCGATACGGTCGCGCCCGGCGGCAAGGCGCATCGCTTCCTGCAATGTAACCACAGGTCTGCTATGGACATCCTGTTCAGCAGACTCGCCCAGACCGCCGGGGGCGGCCAAGCGGATCGCTTGATAAGCCCATTCGGCATCGGCCACCGTCGTGCCGTCCAGCACCTGTCGCAGCCTGCCGCGCAAGCCGATGCCCGGCCTGCCGGGCTGGCAGGCATGCAACAGCGGCGCGGCCAACAGGATAATGCCGAGGTTGGTGTTGCAGCCCACGGCTTCTTGCGTGGCGCGGACGGCGTGGAAAATCTTCTCGCCCAACGACAGCGCGGGGTCGCAAAGAAAAGCGGCGCTGGCGCGGGCGCTATCGCGGAAATCCGCGACAACCATGCCATGGCCCTCGGAATGGACGCTGACATTGCCCGGCTTGAAAGCCTGCAATTCCGCCTCGCAGGCGTCCAGATAGGCTTGCCGCAACGCCGCAGCGGGGATGCCCATGGTTTATTTCGACGGTTTGTTGCGCAGGCTGGCCTGCTGCCAGCGCCTAAGCGCTTTGGCAAGGTCGTCGGACACGCGCTGGAAGCCGCTGCCCGGCATCATGGCCAGTTTGGCCACGTCGCGGTGGCCGGCCAAGGCCAGCCGCAGCACCAGCGCCGCCTGCTTGTGGAACTGCGCATGCAACTTGCGCACGCTGTTGTACAGCGGCGAGCGGTGCGTGTGCGGCGGCAGCGCATACAGCCAGCGGCCAAAGTCGCAGCAATCGTCGGCGGCCGCCTGCTGCGGGCTGATCTTGGCTTCGCCGCTGGCGATGGCCCGCGCCAGGCGGGATTTCCACAGGCCATGCCCGGCCTGGGCCTTGTCGATTTCTTGGTAAAGCGTCATGGGATTCACCCTGCAAGCTGTGTCAGTCACCCGGCACACTCTAGCCCATGATGGCCCAATCCGCCCGCCAGCCCGCGCCACTTTCGCCAACCGGCCAGCCGCCCCGCGCCATGGCTTGGGGATTGTGGCGCGGTGTGCTAAAAATACGCGCCACCGCCAATGGCGGGCCGGCATCCACCCAAGCAGGCTAAACCAAATGAACAACAGCAAACCAAAAAAATGGGCGCTGTGCGGCGCGTTGGCCGCAATCGCCCTAGGGTCAGCGTCATGGCAGCAAGCCGACGCCTGCTCCCGCATCCTCTGGAACGACAACAAGCTGGCCGTCGTCGTCGGGCGGACGATGGACTGGCCGGAATCCACCGAGCCGGTGCTGACCGTCTTCCCGCGCGGCATGAAGCGCGCCGGCGGCCAATTGGGGGCGGAGCAGATCGTCAAAGACAATCCGCACAACTGGACCAGCCAATATGGCAGCTTGGTCACCACCGTTTATGGCATCGGCACCGCCGACGGGCTTAACGAGCGGGGTTTGGCGGCGCACATGCTGTTCCTCAGCGCCACCGACTTCGGGCCACGCGACAGCGCCAAGCCGGGCATCCACGCCGGCCTATGGGCGCAATACCTGCTGGACAACGCCGCCACCGTCCCCGAAGCCATCGCCCTGCTCGACTCGGTGCAACTGGTCATGGCCGAGACCCGAGGCACCAAGACCACCGTCCACCTCGCCATCGAGGACGCCAGCGGCGACTCCGCCATCATCGAATATATTGGCGGCAAGCCCGTCATCCACCATGGCCGTGAATTCACCATCATGACCAATGACCCGACCTATGACGAGCAACTCGCTTTGCTCAAACAGCAGGACTTCTCCAAGCCCAGCAGCACCATCCCCCTGCCCGGCAATGTCAACCCCAAAGACCGTTTCCAGCGCGCCGCCTATTATGCGGCGATGCTGCCGGAACCTAAGACTGAGCGCGAGGCCATCGCCGATATACTCGCCATCGCCCGCAATGTCTCAGTGCCGTTTGGCGCGCCCTATAAGGGTTTCGGCATCTACAACACCGAGTATCGGACAGTCACCGACCTCACCCATAAACGCTATTTTTTCGAGTTGACCACCAGCCCGAATGTGGTCTGGATGGACTTGGCCAAATTCAAGCTTAAACCCGGCGCGCCGGTCATGACGCTAAACCCGGACAATATCGCGCTGTCGGGCGAGGTGTCTGGCAAATTCAGGAAAGCGGCGAAAGCGCCGTTTTGAAACAGTGCCGGCAGCGCCCCAGCGCTGCCATTTGGCCCCTAGGAGGCGTGGCGGAATATGGCCCGGCAAACCTTCATAATCCCGCCAAACACTAACCCATGCCGAGGCAATATCCGCCCACGGGCCGGCAGCGAATGCCAACCACCTCAGCGCCCTGCGTCAAGCTTTGCCAGCAACGCCCGGCGCAACAATCGTTTGAACACTTCCGTTGGCCATGTCAAGAGAATAGGAGCCGCAAGGCTAGACATCCCCACAAACAGTCCGCCAACTGCGCCGCTGGTGTGTAGGCTGGTTACCATAGCCCGTCATTGAGAAATTTAGCCAGCAGGTCTTCATATGCCAGATGCGAGATTTCGGCGCAGCATTGCATGCCGCAGCCCCATTCGATTCCTTCTTCGCCGCGCAGTTTAGCCACCAATTCCTTATGGTGCATTTGCAGCCCTTGTATTTTTTTCACACATTCTGTGATTTTTTCTTGATACTGGCGAATTTCTTGCTCACAATCTCCAGCGTGTGCGTTGCGATGCAATTTGATCTTTTTTTGGAGCGCTTTAACGTCACCAAGCTGATACTGTATTGCTAATTCGCAATCATTGAGCCGCTCTTCAAGAAAGACCACCCATTGCTGAATGGGCTGCAATGTTGCAAACAGTTCATCTAAGCCTTCCTTGGCGTTTAGCCGCTCGATTGCGTAGCCGAGAGCAAGCCGCGCATTGATATCCACGAACAAATATTTATGGGCAACCTCTTTTTGCGCAAACCAACTGCCATCGATCATGAAGTAATGATTGAATGAGTCGTCGGTAGTATCGCTTTGGCCTTTCTCGATAGCCCACTGACCGTCGGCCTCAAGTATTTCCTTTTGCCCGTCGGCATTTTCGCGGATTCGATACCATTTTTTATTAAGAGGCTTGGAGCCTGACCATGACATGGCGCATTCATCCTCAGTTAAGTATGTTAAGTTGCACTGAAATGCCTAGCGCCTAAGCCTATTGTCCACCTTAGCCGACTTTGGTCACTTGCCGCCTGAATGGATTGTGAGGCTTGTCGTGAGACCAGCCAAGTCAGGCCGCGCCTCGATATTCTGCACCTCTATCAAGTGCTGGCCTTCGGCGAATGCCGCAAGCGCCAGCACTTGTATCTTCTTCGTTGCAAGGTCGTGACCGGCACGGCAGATTGAAGCGATGGCCTTGTTGTAAATAACCGTTCCGTCCGGCCACTGTTTGACGGTGACGTATAGACGGACTGGCTTACCCAGATCTTCGTGGCGCTCTTTGGGAAAGTCCTCTACAGTCTTTGCGTCTTTGCCATAGCAAGGAACGTCGTACTTCGCTCCGATAAGCGTATCGTTGAGGCGCGCCTCGATAGAGGGAAAGCCGACAGTCAACGACAAGAAGTACCCTTTGCTGACAGGCACGTCGAAGGATGCAGATAACACATGTCCAGGCGATGCAAGGGAAATGGGCGTTTCCGGCAGGGGCGGGGGAAACCCACATTGCGCAGTGATCCACAAGAGTGGGCCAAGAACGGGTTTTTGGCAAAGGGCAAATAGGGTTGGGTTCATCAGACGGCTTATTTTTGCCTGCACACCATTTCGCGTTTAAAAAGGGTATTCGGAGTGGCGCGTGGGCGGACGATAAAGCCGTTTGTTCACCCTACCCGACTAAGCGGCCTTGCCGAAGCGGCGGTGCAACATGAATGCCCCCAAACCGAACAAGGCAAAGCTGGACGGTTCTGGGACGTTGCTGTTGGACGTCGCGGCGGTGTAGTCCAGATAAATGTTGTTGCCGTTTTGATACAGGGAGAAGCTGGCACCGGGCAGGGCCGTCGCGAAGGCATTGGCTCCGGAGTCCAGCCAATTGAACGAAGCCAAGCTCAGGTTGCTGAAGTTCGACAAGCTGCCCGTCACGTTGTAAAGCAACCAGCCGTTGACACCGCTCTTGCTGCTGTTCCAGAAGGCGTCGGACCACAAGACGCTGCTGCCGGTCGGCGTGAAGCTCAGGTTCAAGCTCGTGGCCCCGTCAAAGGCCAAATTGCCGCCGACGACTATCGAGTCGAACAGCGCATTGGGATTGGCGGCGTTGGCGGTCGTATTGGCTTTCAGCTCCCAATTGACCACGGACGCGCCGCCAGTGTAGGTCAGATCGTTGGTGAAAGTCTGAATGCCGGGGCTGTTGCCCGGGTTGTGGATGCCTGCGATGCTGGTGTTCCCGCCGATGGTGCCGGTGCCGCCTAGGCTTGCGCCTGCGTTCACTGTCACCGCGCTGGAAGCGTTGGTCGAACCGTTCACCACCAAGCCGCCGGCGCTTATTGTAGTGGTGCCGGTGTAGGTGTTGTTGCCGTTCAGGATAAGTTGGCTGGCGCCGGTTTTCGTCAGTGTGCTGCTGCCGGAAACCCCCCCGCCGACCGTCACATTCGCCGAACCGGTGTTCCATGTCTGGCCGACACCCAGGGCGATGTTGTTGTTGATGGTTTGGCTGTTGCTGCTGTTGTTGACAATGCCCCCAGTACCCAGCGTGAACGCATTGCCGCCTAGCGTGAAACTGCCCGCTCCTGCGCTAAACGTGAGGCTAGAGGGTGTCAAATTGGTAAGATCATTCTTATTGATTAAGCCTGTGCTGACTCCGAAGGTGAGCGAAGTTCCGGGGCTACTGGCCGGGGGGACGCCCGACCAGTTGCCCGGCGTTGACCAGTTGCTGTCTTCTGTGCTGCCGCCGCTCCATATTCCACTGGAGATCGCCTGCGCCGACTGCGCGGCGAGACCCAATCCGATCAACAGCAGGGCGCGGACGAGCTGGGGGATTTCGCGGAAATCGCGGGGGGGGGTAACGTTCAGGGTGTTCATTGGGTTTTCCTCATTTGTATAGATGTAGATGCCAAAAGATGCTACGCCGCAGGGCTCGGCAAGCGGCAGGTAACCGGGCCGAAAAAACGACGCCTCCATTGTAGACTAATCACTCAACAATAGCCTTTGGCTTTATATGGGGTTCGGGGTCTTTTTGAGCATGACGCCCAACAGCGGGGATAGCAGCCGTTTGCCGCGCCGCTTGAGGCTGTAGACGAACTCGAAGAAGCCCAGGCACAGCGGCGGCTTGTCCTGCGAGATGCCCGTGGCGGAGTTAGGGCAAGCGGTGAATTTGCCTTCCTTGGCGTTTAATGCCAGTTTCCCGGCCGACTTATCAGCCGCAGGCGCCGACGGCCCCGCAAGCGGTGCAGAAGTCGCAGCCGTCTTTGCGGATGACGGCGTGGTTGCCGCATTCGGCGCAGCGTTTGCCGAGGCGGAAGGCTTCATTGGCGCGCGGCGGCAGGCGCAGCGTGGGGGCGGTTTCGGTTTCCACCATGACGCCCATGGCGTCGAGCGGGAAGCCGTCCTCGTCGAGGATGCCGAGCATGGCGTAGCGGTGGACGATCAGCCGGCAGAGGTAGGCGATGGTGGAGGGGTAGGAGACTTTGCGCTTCTGCCCCGGCACCCAGGCGAGGAAGTCGCCGCGTGGTTCGGGGAAGTCGAGCAGTTGGCGCAGCTTGGCGCCGATCCAGGCGGGATCGACGACGCGCATGTCGTAGGACAGACTTTTGCACAGGCCGTCCAAGACGCGGGGGTATTCGCCGGATAGCCAGACGGAATACGGCCGGCGCTGGCCGTTCGGCATGGTCAACTCTTTCAGGCCCATGACGAAGTCGTCGCTGGTGGCGGGGTTGAGGATGTCCACCGTCCACGACAAGGTGCCGTCGGTGCCGGTCTTCGGCTCTTTCGGCGACATGAGGGCGTCCAGCACCGGGGTTTCGCCGGTTTGCGCGAAGGCGCCGAGTTCGCCGCAGCGGTAATGCACGAGCTTGGCGAAGCCGGCGACGAGGCTAGGCACGCGCAGCGGCGCGCCGTCGGGCGGCATGGACAGCACGAAGCCGTCGTCGCCTTGCGCCTTCATCAGGCTTTTCAGCTTGGCCTCCAGCCAGCCGCGGTCGTTGGAGCGCATGTCCATGGACAGCGACTTGGCCAGCGCGGCGAGGCCACGCGGCTGTTCGGCGCCGTTGACCCACACCTCGAACGGGTGCAGGCCGCGCTGGCTGTGCCAGTCGTCGCTGCCGGCCGGCGGTTCGCCGGCATTGTCGAGATGGCCGACGAACACGGCGAAGCCGCCTAGCCAGTGTTCGACGAAATACGTCCACGCCGGGTTGCCGCCGTTCGGGCGCGGGCGGCGGCGCCAGCGCAGGGAGGCTAGGGCCGGTTCGGGGATGTTTTCCAGACGCAGGCGGCGGTCGGGGTCGGTTTCGTCAAACTGCGGTTCCGGCGCCGGCGGCGCGTCGGCGACCAGCACTTGGCCGACGATGGCGTTGGGCCGGTATGTCGCCAAGCCTTTCAGTCCAGCTTTCCAGGCTTCCAGATAAAGGTCTTGGAATTCCTCGAAGGGGTAGTCGGCGGGGACGTTGACGGTATTGTGCGAGACGATGCCATCGACAAGATAGTCATGGGATTCTGCCACTTCAATATCGAAAACCTCGCCTTGGCCCTGTGTCACCTGCGCCACGCGCACCGCAATAAAGTCGGGGTCATAAGCCAGCCCCAGGCTTTTGAGGGACGATTCACGGGCGACGACATTGTTCTGCGTCCACCCACTGCGGACAGTGGAATAGGCGGGATGCCCGGTGCTGACTTTGAGGTTTTCTGGCTTGTCCGGCAAGACAATAAAGTCGTCGGGCGTTGAGGTGGCTGAATTCTTATGTGGCTCCAAGGCGGTGGCAAAACCAGCCACGCGGGTTCCGTAGACTTTATAATCGTAGCCTTCAACTTTTTTGTCAAATAGGCGCGGCGACAGGCCATTGGCCCAGCACAGCGAAAACACCCCGCGCGCCAAGGCTTCGGAGCGGCCTTCGTAAAGGACGGTATATTCGCGCTGCGCCAGTTTTACCCTATAGCCGTCGAGTGTCACCCCCGATAGGAAAGCCATTTGCTCGGCTGGATCGCCGCACAGAATGGCCTCAGGCACGTGTTTGTCATAGGCGCGATAGCCAATCAATCCGGTTATCCACGCGCACAAAGGCTTGGAATTAAAACTCCAGGTATTGACCTGTGTCCTGGGGTCGATGCTGTGTTGGGTGTCCATGGCAAACAGCGATTTGACCAGTCCAGCATAGGTTTCGCCCACGCTCAAATCATTTTGGCACAGGGAAATATGGCCGTTTTCCTGCTGCAAATGCCCATCCGCCGCCATCATGCCTAAAAACAGCGCAAGGTCTGCGCTCATGTTGGCTGGCAGGGTAAAGCTATTGCAGCGTGGGTCAGGTTCCGGCAGCGTGGGCAGCGGCAAGCCGCCGGGATTGGTGTGGGTTATGCCGCGCCGGACGATGACATAATCATGCTTGCGGATAGCGGCCAGTGTTTTCCAACCGGCTGGGGTCATGACGCGATGAACCTCTGAGCCGGTGAGGATTAAGCCATTAATGAGCCGGATGGAAACGGTGGCTTTGACGCCGCCGCAATAATGGCTGACCACGGCCCGCCAGCGCCCATCGGGGCAGATGACTTGCAGGCCAGCGCGTGGCGCGGCGAAGGTATCCGGTTGCGTCGCGGCCCCCATGTCTTCTATGCGCAATAAGCCTTGATTGGTCAGTAAGCGGGTGCCTTGCAGCAGGCATTTGGATATTGACGAATCAATGAACGGCTGCACCGCCTGCAACATGCGCATATGGTCGAGGGCGGTGATTTCCAGCGCGGTGACGAAGGCCGGGGGCAGGTTGTCGGTGTCGCCGCCGTATTCGCGGAACAGCCGCCAGGCGTGGTCTTCGACGGCGTATTCCTTGACGCTGCCGTCGGCTTCGCGTTTGCGGCGGGTGTAGACCCAAGAAAACGGCGGCTCGATGCCGTTGCTGGCGTTGTCGGCGAAGGCCAGCGAGATGGTGCCGGTCGGGGCGATGCTGATCAGGTGGCTGTTGCGCAGGCCATGGCGGCGGATGTCGGCGCGGAGGTCTTCCGGCAGTCGGGCGGCGAAGCCGGCGGACAGGTATTTTTCGGCATCGAACAACGGGAACGGGCCTTTTTCCTGGGCCAGCGCGACGGAGGCGCGGTAGCTGGCGTCGCGCAGGGTTTGGCTGATTTTGGCGGCCGCGGCACGGGCCTCGGCGCTGTCGTAGCGCAGGCCGAGCATCGCCAGCGCGTCGCCTAGGCCGGTGTAGCCTAGGCCAATGCGCCGCTTCGCCATGGCTTCTTCGCGTTGCAGCGCCAGCGGCCAGAACGTCAGATCCAGCACATTGTCCAGCAGCCGCACGGCGGTCGCCGCGACATCGGCGAAGGCTTTGCTGTCGAAGCGGGCGTCGGCGGAGAACGGCGCCCGCACGAAGCGGCTGAGGTCGATGCTGCCTAGGCAGCAGCAGCCGTAGGCGGGGAGCCATTGTTCGGCGCAGTTGTGGACATAGAAGCCGTTGGCGTCGAAGGCGTGGACATCGGCGACGGTCACGTCAAACACGGGCTCCACCGGCGCCGGCACGATGTCGGCGATTGCATCGGTGAAGCGGCAACGGTTGGGCGCCCGCCGATAGGCCGCCAGCGCGGCGTCGAGGCGCCGGGCCTTGACGCTATCGGCAAAGCCGACCCGTTCGGCAAACAGCGGCAGGTTGTCGCCGCTGATGATGAGTTCGTGCAAGGCTTGCGTGGGGTAAGCGCGTTGCCCGCCGTGACCGTCAGGCAAGTTGGTTGACCCGGCGGGCCGGCGTTCTGTGTAAAGGGTGCTGTCGATGCCCAAACGCGCCAGCATCCGCTGCACGGCCTGCAAGTTTGCCAAATGCGCTTGGCTCAGTCGGACACTGACGCCTTTGTCTTGTGTGCCTTGCACCGAGCCGTCGGCGTCGAAAAATCCGCGCAGGAAGCCGCCGTAAAACGCGCTGGAACTGGCTTCTATCGCGGCTGTGATGACTTTGGCCTGTGGCTTTAGCCCGAAACGCTCGGCAAGGTCGCGCAACGGCGCGGATTGCAGCCGCCATTCCTGGCGGCCGCGCACGAGGCTGAATCCCTGAAAGTCGCTGCGGTGGCGCAGGGTTTGGGCCGCCGCCAGCGCGTGGGCCATCACGCTGGCCGCCGCCGGGCCGACGCCCTCGGTGCCGTTGGCCTGTTGGGTGGTGTCCCAGACGCCTAGCACGGCGCATTCGGCCTTCAACGTGCCGTCGCCGAGCAGCAGGCCCAGCAAATAGCCTTCGGCGGCGGTTTCCGCGCCACCCCAGCCGGGGTGGGCGCGGTGGTTGTGCAGCTTGACCTTGTCGCCCACGCGCAACTGGCCGGCCTCCACCCATTCGTGGGTTTCCGTCCACGGAGTCTGCTGGACGACGCGGCGCACCCGATGGTTTTCGGTCAGGCGGATGTCGCGGCCCGCCGCCGTGCGCAGACACAGCACGGGCTTGACGCCGGTTTGGAAAAAGCCGGGGCTTGCGGTCGGATAGGCGCGGCCATCCACCAGCGCGGCAAAGGGCTGGCCGATGAGCGTCTGCACTTGGCGCGGGCCGTCGGCGGTCATCACCCAAGTGTCTGCGGTGACGCAGGGGTTGGTCGCCTCAAACGTCTCGCAATAGGCCAAGTTGTTGTCGTCGTTGGCGCGGTCGATGAACAACACGCCCGGCTCGGCGTGGTCGTAGGTGGAGGCGGTGATGTTGCCCCAGAGTTCGCGCGCCGGGATGGTGGCGTACACCCACAGGCCGTCGCCGCGCCGGTAGGCGCCTTGCTGTTTGCTTTCCTCGCCCGGCTCGGCCTTGTGGACGAGTTCCCAGACGGCGTCGTCCTGCACCGCCCGCATCAGCGCGTCGGTGACGCCGACGCTGATGTTGAAGTTGGACAGTTCGCCGGGCTTGTCCTTGGCGTGGATGAAGTCCAGCAGATCCGGGTGGTCGCAGCGCAGCACGCCCATTTGCGCCCCGCGCCGGGCGCCAGCGGATTCGACGGTCTCGCAGGAGCGGTCGAACA
>JBJSYU010000063.1:0-14971 GCA_046089945.1 Candidatus Methylumidiphilus sp. | reverse complement strand
CGATTTTTTCGGTGATGACCCGCGTTTTGCCACTGCCCGCACCGGCCAGCACCAGCAGCGGATGATCCGTCAGTTTGACGGCGGCGAGTTGCTGGGGATTTAAGCTGGGGGGATTGGCCATCAGGTATGTTTGGGCAGGCTGTCGATTAGAGTTTGCCAAACGCCCAAAAGCTGCGGCAGCGCGTTTATCATCTGGCGGTCGGGGTCGATGGCGACATGGCTATTGTCCAGCCGCAGGAATATCCAATCATAGCCGGTTGTCACGGCGCCATAAACATAAGGCAGCGCCTCGCCGTGGCGCTCGTTGAACTGTTTGGCGGCATACATCTCGGCAATGCATTGCGGTGCAGCGTCGATTAAATCTTGGCCTCGTTTGACTTCGACAATCGCGACGACCGGGCTTTCGACAAAGACGGCATTGGGTTTATTGGATATCAAGTAATCACAAAAGCCATTTAAGCCGCGCTTTTTATCAATATCGAAGGGATAGCCCGAAAAGACGGTGATTTTGTCGGGATTTCTTTGGTTGAGTTCGACCATGATCGGCGCAATCAGCAATTCCGAGCGGGCTTTTTCCGTGCTGACCGGCAAGGCGCGATTATAAGCTAGGGTTTGCAGCAGCCAAGGCGAGGGCGGCACAGCAATAGTTTCGGGAAAAATGGCTTGATTGGCGACGGATAGACCTAGGGTTTGCAGGTCTGCAAAGGTGAAATTGGAATAGGATTTTTTCATCGGGTTAGGCTTGTGCCTTCGTTGGGCTAAACCGAATACCCATCCGCCTGGGTACACATGGTGGATAGCCCAGGCAAACGGTGCGAGCGGGGTGCTTGCCCCGCCACGCAGTTTCTTCAAGCCAGGGCTTTGGAGTTTTTCGGATTGCGGAACACCATGGGCTTGGCTTCGGCGGCGTCAAAGTCGCTGCGGGCGGAGAATATGGCGTCGTAGACGGTTTGGCGATGAGGGGAGAGGCTGCAAGCCGGGTCGGCGTTGTGCATGTCGCCGGTCAGCAAGTACGCTTGGCAGTGGCAGCCGCCCATGTCTTTGGCTTTTTCCGGGCAGGAACGGCACGGCTCTTTCATCCATTCATCGCCCCGGAAATAATTGAAGGCTGTGGATTCGTGCCAGATTTCGCGGATGCTGAAATCTTTGACATTCGGCAAGTCCAAACCCGGCAATTGGCGGGCGGAATGGCAGGGCAGGGCGGCGCCGTCCGGGGCGATGGTCAGGAAGGTGGTTCCCCAGCCATTCATGCAGGCTTTCGGCCGGTCTTCGTAAAAATCCGGCACGACATAATAGATTTTCATCTTGCCGGCACGGGTTTCACGGTAGGCTTTGGCGATGGCTTCGGCTAGCTCGAATTGCTCTTTGGTCGGCAACAACTGGTCGCGGTTCACATGCGCCCAGCCATAGTATTGGGTGTTGGCGATTTCCAGATAATCCGCGCCGAGTTCGGTCGCCATTTCCAGTATGGCTTGCATTTGGTGGATGTTTTTGCGATGCACCACCACGCACAGCACCATCGGATAGCCGTGCTGCTTGACCAAGCGGGCAACTTCTTTTTTATGCTCGAAGGATTCGACACCGGCCAGTTCGTCGTTGAGGGTTTTTTCAGGCGATTGGATGCTGACTTGGATATGGTCTAAGCCGGCTTCTTTCAATTCGACGATTTTCGCCTCGGTCATGCCATAGCCTGAGGTTATCAGGTTGGAGTAATAGCCTAAACCCCGCGCATGTTTGACCAGTGTCGTCAAATCTTGGCGCACCAGCGGTTCGCCGCCGGAAAAGCCAAGTTGCACCGCGCCCATGGCCCGCGCCTCGGTCAATACCCGCAGCCAATCGTCGGTGGACAGTTCGTCTTTGATTTGGGCGAAGTCCACCGGGTTGCCGCAATACGGGCATTGCAGCGGGCAGCGGTAGGTGAGTTCGGCCAGCAGCCAGCGCGGCGGGGTGATGGGTTTAGCGTCCACTGATCCAGCCTTTATCCAGCGCTATCGTCAAAAAGCCGTAAATATCGTTTTGCAGGCCGGTTTGGCTGAACTTGGCCTCCAATTCCTGCACGATGGTTTCGGCAGTATGGGCACCGTCGCAGAGTTTGAGGATTTCGGCGGAGGGCAGGTTAAGTTCGACCATGCCTTCCGGGTAAAGGATCACATGTTTTTGCTGCGCCTCCTCCCATTGCAGCCGGTGCAAAGGCGAGAAAGCCAGGGTTTGCGCGGGGTCTAGGCTCATAGGGGTTTTAAGCGTCCACGTTGAAATAAGGCGGCTTCTGGTCGATATAGGCCAGCCACATGGCGTCGAGCATCGTCCACAGTATGTCCAGCTTGAATTGCAGGATTTCCAAGGCGCGGTCTTGCTGTTCGCGGGTTTTGTAATAATCCAAGGTAATGGCCATGCCGTGGATCACGTCACGCGGGGCTTGCGACAGGCGCTTGCGGAAATAGGCCAGCCCTTCCGGTTCGATCCACGGATACAGATCCGGCCAGCCGCTGAGGCGCTGCTGGTGGATGGTCGGCGCGAACAATTCGGTCAGCGAGGAACTGGCGCCTTCCTGCCAAGGCGCGTGACGGGCGAAATTCACATAGGCGTCCACGGCGAATTTCACCCCCGGCAACACGTGCTTCAGCGACCAGAGGTCTTCGCGGGGAATGCCGACGGCCTCGCCTAAGCGTGTCCAGGCTTCGATGCCGCCTTGATCCTCGCCGTGGCCGTCGTGGTCGTGGATGCGTTGTATCCATTTGCGGCGGGTTTCGCGGTCGGGGCAGTTGGCGAGGATGTTGGCGTCCTTGACCGGAATCATGATTTGGTAATAGAAGCGGTTCGCCACCCAGCCTTGGATCTGCTCTTTATTGAGTTTGCCCTCGGCCATCAGGACGTGGTAGGGGTGGTGGATGTGATAGAGCTTGTCTTTGGCGCGTAGGCGCGCTTCAAATTCTTCGGGTGTCCAGGCTTGTGCTTCGCTCGTCATGCTTGCTGTTCTCTTATAGGTTGATTTCCAGCCCATCGAAGGACACTTCGATGCCGGCCGCGTCCAGCGCTTGGCGCTCCGGTGAATCTTCGTCGAGAATCGGGTTGGTGTTGTTGATGTGAATCAAGATTTTCCGCTTCTCGCCGATGCCGCTTAGCGCGTCGATCATGCCGCCTGCGCCGGACTGCGGCAGGTGGCCCATTTCCAGCGCGAGCTTGTCGCAGATGCCGGCGCGGGCCATTTCATCATGCTGCCAGAAAGTGCCGTCCACCAGCACGGCGTCGGCGTCCAGCATGGCATCGTAAACATGCGCTTCGATCTCGCCTAAGCCGGGGGCGTAATACAGTTTTTTGCCCGTGGAGATTTGTTCGATGATGACGCCGATGTTGTCGCCGGGGTGCGGGTCGTGGCGGTGCGGCGAATACGGCGGGGCTTTGCTTTTCAACGCATGGGTGTGAATGCGCAAGTCGTCGATCAACGGGATGGTGAAGCCTGAGCCGTCCAACGGGACGGGATGGTGGTTGACCTTGCAATAGTGTTCCAGCATGTGGAACAGCGGGAAGCCGGTGGAGAGGTCTTGCCTGACCGGCTCGGTGCAATAAATTTCCAGCGGGACGGTGGATTCGCGCAACATCAACAGGCCGGTGGTGTGGTCGATTTGGCTGTCGATCAACAAAATGGCTTTGATGCCGCTATCGCGGATGCCGTGCTTGGGCTGGATGGCGGGGAAAGCTTCCAACTGGGTTCGGATGTCGGGCGAGGCGTTGAACAACAGCCAGTTGCAGCCGTCGCTGCTGACGGCGATGGAGGATTGTGTGCGCCGTTTGGCGTTGACGGTGCCGGCGCGGACGCGCTGGCAGTTGTGGCAGTTGCAGTTCCATTGCGGGAAACCGCCGCCGGCGCCTGCGCCTAAGACTCTGATTTTCATGCGGGATGTTTGCTGAAGGTTGCTGTGGCGCGGGGGTGTGCTTTAAAAAATAAAGCCCAAACGAAAAACGGGGCCACACGCGACGTGTGAACCCCGTTTCCCAAAACCCACTCCGAATTAACGGTTGTAGATGTACATCGTTACTTCGAAGCCGAAACGCAGATCGTTAAAGGTGGGTGTTGACCATGTCATGTCGTCTACCTCCAGGTTGGTTGTTGGGAATTTGATTGCTTGTGTAAACACGCGCAAAAGTATACGTCGGGCCTAGGTGCAACGCAACAGGGGCGCCGCAGGGCGGGAAAGCTTCCCGAAGGCCGGCTTCCAGCCACTAGCCGCTTGGACTGGCGGCGGCGGGAAAAGTTTGCCCGGCGTTGCGTGGGGCAGGCCGCTGGCATGGGATAATGCCGCCCTTTCAACCCACACTCTTCCCACAGGTAATCTCAACGTGTTACACGAAGCAATCAATTGGCTGGTTACGACGATAGGCGACATGGGCTATTTGGGCATTTTTCTGCTGATGGCGATGGAAAGCTCGATCATCCCCATCCCCAGCGAAGTGGTGATGCCGCCGGCCGGCTATTTGGCCCAGCAAGGCAAGATGGACATGACGCTGGTGATTTTGAGCGGCACCTTCGGCAGCCTGGTCGGCGCCTATGCCAATTATTTCGCGGCGCGCTTTCTGGGCCGGCCGCTGCTGCTGAAATATGGCCGCTATGTCTGGATCACCGAAGAACATTTCGGCCATGTCGAAAAATACTTCAAAGACCACGGCGAGATTTCCACCTTCATCGGTCGGCTGTTGCCGGTGGTGCGCCATTTGATATCGCTGCCGGCCGGGCTGGCGGGCATGAACCATCTCAAGTTCACCGTCTACACCTTGCTGGGCGCGGCGATTTGGGTGTCGGTGCTGAGCTGGATCGGCTATTTCATCGGCTCGAATCAGGAGTTGATTACGCGCTATGCCCATGAAGCGGTGGTCGATGTGCTGGCGTTCAGCGCCTTGCTGATTGCCGTCTATGTCTGGCTGCACAAGCGCAAACTGGCGCGGGCGGGGGCTTGAGATGATTGCCGGTTTTTCCATCAGCCGTTTGCCGCGCATTGTGTTCGGGGCCGGGCAGATCCGGCAGATTCCGGGCTTGGCCCGCCAATACGGCGCTAAAGCCTTGCTGGTGACGGGCGCGCGCTCGTTCCGCCAGTCGCCGCGCTGGGATGCGCTGCTGGCCGGCTTGGCCGAGGCCGGCGTCAGCTTTGAAGCGATGACGGTCAGCGGCGAGCCGTCGCCGGCCGTCGTCGATGCCGCCGTCGCCCGCTTTTTGGGGCAGGGCATCGAGGTGGTTATCGGCATCGGCGGCGGCAGTGTGCTGGACGCCGCCAAAGCCATCGCCGGGCTGTTGCCGCACGGCAATTCGGTGATGGATCATCTGGAAGGCGTCGGCCGCAACATCCCCTACAACGGCCCGTCGCTGCCGTTCATCGCCGCGCCGACCACCGCCGGGGCGGGCAGCGAGGCCACCAAAAACTCGGTGCTGAGCGTGGTCGGCGAGTTCAAAAAATCCTTCCGCCATGAATGCCTAGTCGCCGAATATGCCGTGGTCGATCCCGATTTGCTCGCCACCTGCCCGCAAGACTTGATCGCGGCCGACGGCATGGACGCCTTCACGCAATTGCTGGAATCGTTCGTCTCGGCGAAAGCCAACCCATTCAGCGACGCTTTAGCCATCAGCGGCATGCAGTCTTTTAAAAGCGGCTTTTTTGACGCTTGGCGCGGCGGCGACAGCCCACAGGCGCAAGCCGGGCGGGCGGCGATGGCGTATGCGGCGCTGCTGTCCGGCATCACGCTGGCGCAAGTGGGCTTAGGTTCCGTGCATGGCTTGGCCGCGCCGCTGGGGGCGTTTTACCCGATTCCGCATGGGCTGGCCTGCGGCACTTTGCTGGCCGAAGCGACGGCCTTGAACATCCAAGCCCTGCGGGAGCGGACGCCCTCGCATCCGGCCTTGGGCAAATATGCGCAAGCCGGGGAAATCCTCTGCGGGCAGACCTTCGCCGATGAAAGCGCAGCCTGCGCCGGGCTGGTGGCCTTGCTGCGGGAGTGGACGGACACTTTGGATCTGAAACGGCTGGGCGCGTTTGGCGTCGCCTTGGCGGATGTGGACAACATCGTCGCTAATTCACGCGGCAACAGCATGCTGACCAATCCCGTTTTGTTGACCGACGCGGAAATTGCCGGGCTGGTTCGGGCGCGTTTGTAAGCTTCTGTCGCTTTTACCGTCGTAGCGCCGGCATCCTTTGATCGTTCCCACGCTCTGCGTGGGAATGCATCCGGCGACGCTCCAGCGTCGCGTTTTCGGGTATCGCCACAGGGTATTGCGGCGGCGGGACACGGGCCGCAGAGCGGCTGGGGATGCATTCCCACGCGGAGCGTGGGAACGATTAGATTGAAGGCCAGCGCGGGGGCAGGTGTTGTTGGGCTTGTTGGGCTAGGGCTTGGAATTCGGGGTGGTGGGGGAAGCGGGCGCAGAGGGCTAGGGTTTGCCGCGCCGCTTCGGCGGCGGCGGTTGGTTGCAGGATGCGCTGGCTCTGGGCCAAGGCTTCGTAGCCTCGGGCCAGCGTCAGTTGCATATTGGCGTCTTGCGGCCAGGGCCGGGCGATGTCGGCCAGCCGCGCCAGCGCTAGGCGGGCGGACGCGAAGTCTTGCCGGGCGGCGTGGACATACAGCAATGTCACCCACGCCTCGGCCCGCCCATGTTGTATTACCCGATCATCGCGGAAGCCGGGCCGCGCCGCCAAGCCCTCGACCCGGCGCACGGCTTTGGCGGTGTTTGCCACTTCACGCAGCCGGAAATACGCCCAGGCAAGCTGGCGCCAAAGCCCGATCCACGGGACTTGGATGTCGGTTTCCCCGCGCCAAAGCAGGCGGCGGGCCAGCGGGGCGGCGCGGCGCAGCAGGGCGCGGATTTTGTTGGCCTCCGACAGACGGCTGTAAGCATCGGCCAATGCCGCCCAAGCATGCAGGCGTTGGCTTTGTATGTCCCGATGCGCCGCCCACTGCGGTCGGTCGGCAATCTGTTCGAGCTGCGCGACGGCCGCTTGCAGGCCGGCCCGGTCTACCGCGCCGGCACGGCTGTGCGCCTCGGCCAGCCGCATCCAAGCGCTCGCCAACCGAGCTTGCAAGTCTGCATCCTGTTGCCAATAGCCGACGCCTAGCCGCTGCTGCTGCACGGCGGCGATGGCTTGCACGGCGGCGATGTGGGGGCTGAGGCCAGTTGCCAGCCTTAGCCCTAGCGTCTCAGCGGCGGCGGCTATAGCGCCGGGTTCGCTGCCGCCTAGCATACTGAATACCTTGGCGAGATAATCCCAAGCGTAGGCGCGATCATATTGCATCGGCCGATTTTTCTGGCCGGCGCAGCCGGCCTGCTGCAACAATTGTTCAATCTGGCAGACCGCCTCGACGGTGGGTGCCAAGTCATCGTGTAGTCCGTGGGCATAGGCTAGATGTTTATACGCTTTAATCAGTAGCCCGCAGTGTTGCAGCCGCCCGGCCCCGGCCGCCTCCGGCGTGTCCAGCGCGGCGATTTGCGCCACCGCCAGCCGGGTGTTGTCGCAGTCTTCTTGCAGCGCATACGCATAAGCCAAATACCTCCAGACAACAGCGCGTAGGTGAAGGCTCCGGCTTTGCGTGGCGGCGTCGGCGGGCAGCGCGATACCCTCCAGCCGCGCAATGATGTCGTGAATGCTGGCGGCGTCCTTTTGAGCCTCCGCATACGCAAGAGTCAAAACCGCCCACGCCTCGGCCCGCAGCAGCGGCGCGTCGCCATCATCGGCGGTCGCCCGCGCGTCCAGTGTTTCGGCCTGCGCCCGGCCCGGCGCCGCCTGCCCCGTCCAGCCATAAACATGGGCCAAAGCATGGCTTAGCCAACACTGGCCCTCCTGCCATTCCACCGCCACCGTCGCCGCGAAGCTTAGGCAAGCCTCCACATCCTCCGCCAACGCAGCAGCCCGCACCGCCCACAGCGCCGCCCAAGGCTGCGCCGCCGCCAACTGCTCGGCCAATTGCCTAGCCAAGGGCGCGGCCAGTTCTCGGCGGACAAACAACGGAATGTCAAACAGCGGCACGGCGAGGGCGTGGTGCAACCGGGTTTGCCCGGCGGGGTCTAGCGCCAAGGCTTGCAGCGCCGGGGTTTGCAGCAAGTCGGCAAATGCGGCGATCAGGCTATCGGCATGGCCGGCGAGTGGGTGGCCGCGTTCGCCGACCTGCGGCAGGATGCGTTGCAGCGTTGCGAGGATGGTTTCTAGCCGCGCCGGGTCGGCCGGGTTCTGCGCCAAGACGCGGGCGGCGGCGGCGCAATACAGCGCGGCCAGCGGCAAATAATCGGCCTCGGCGCAGTCGATGAAGGCTGGCGCGGCGCCGTCTGGCTGCGGCCCGGCCAGCGCCGCCAGCAGTTTGTCGGCGCCGGCGGCGTCCAGCCGCGCCAGCAGCGTCAGCGCGGCGGGCAGGTCGCCGTCTTCGAGAATCGCCAGCTTGGCAAAGGCATAAGCCAGCCGGTAGGCGTGTTCGGCGTCGGCGGGCTGTGGCAGGTTGAGCGGGTTTAGCAACACCTGCCCCAGCAGATCGTGTTCGCGTTCTGCCGCGCTGAGCAAAGCCCAGCGCTTGCTGTGGCGCTCCCAATTGCGGCGGGTGCCGCTGGGGTTGAGTTGCCAGGCTAGGCTGGCTAGTTTGCCCAATTCGGCGCGGTAGGCATCGGTGTCGTCCTTGCGCAGCAGATGCGGCAGGCCATGGCCTGTGTGGGTCAGGAAACGGTCGCCGATGCGGGCGGGTTTCAGCGGCGGCAACTCGTGGTCTTCGGCTGCGTGCGGAAACAGCCGTGCTATCACGTCGGGGTCTTCGTCGAAGTCGAACGCATCCTCCGCCGCATCGATGGATAAACCGCCGGCCAAGGTGGCGCAGCCGATGGCCCGCCACAGTTTCACAGACACCGTGGCGCCATCGCGGCGGAAGGTTTGCAGCAATTCCTTTAGGCGGTCGTCGAGCAGGCGATGGCCCACTGGCTGCCGGCCAGCTTCTTGCGCCTTGGCCTGCGTCCGGTCGGCTTCTTGCACCTTGGCAGGCGACAAGCTGGCTTCTTGTGCTTCGGCAAGCGGCAGGGTGAGTTGATCCAGCATGTTGCCGGGGCGCGTCAGCCAATGCGCGGCGAGCGCGGTCAGCAACGGGTCGCCGTCCACGGCGTCGAGCAGGGTTTGCAGGTCTTTGCTGTTGTGCAGCAGCGGCCCGTTGTCGGTGGGCAGCCAAGGTTTCAGCGGGCGGACATTGTCCAGCGTGAATTTGAAGGCGGTCAAAGGAACGCGAACGGTCTCGCCGTTGCCCGGATCGCGCAGCGGCTTGCATTGGTCGATGAACAGCAGGCGCACCGGCTGGCAAAACTGGGCGGCGTTGGCTTCCAAGGTGTCGATGAGTTGCCAGTCTTTTTCGCAAGGCTCGTCCACGATCAGCAGCGTCGGCCGCCGTGGCCGCCAATCATTCAGCAGCGCCGGGGCGGCGTTGTTCGGCCACAGCGCGGCGTCCCAAGCGTCGTCGTCGCGGCGGCGGGCGAAGAAAATGCAGCGCCGCACCCACGCGACTACGATGGCCCACCGCGCCGCCAGCCGCTCATCCGGGTCGGCGCTGGAGAGCCGGGCTTGGCGTTCGGCTTGGGCGAGGTGTTTGCCGAGTTCCAAGGCCAGTTGGGTTTTGCCTACGCCGTTAGGGCCGAGCAACAGCGCCCACTTAAAGGCTTTGGGGATCTTCGGCGGGAACCACAGCAGCGACCAATGCCGCTCGCCTTTGCCTTCCATGGCCCAGTCGCGCAGTTTGTCCCAGGCTTGGCGTTGGAAGGTGGCGGGGTCTTCGCTTTTGCGGTCGGCGGCGTGGTCGCCGGGCTGGAGCTTCGGCGGACGGTACAACGTCCAGCGCAACAGGCCGGTTTGCTGCGGCAGGGGTTTTAGGGTTTTGTCGTCGAAGGGGGCTAATAGCACTAGGTCTAGGCATTTGAGCCATCGGCTATTGAGCAGCAGCCCGCCAATCGTTATCGTCACAAGCACCGTCGGCGTGTCCCACTCAACCTCATGCAACAGGACGGATGTCGGACTTCTAGCTTGGGCAAAGAGGGCGACCAGGCCAAACAGATCGAGTTTCGGGAAAAACCTGTTGAGCAATTCCGAGGAGGTGGGTTTAATTGATTTATGGCATTCCTCACGGGCATCCGCAGGCCGCGCCACTCGTGGCCTGGAACAGCCTCAGGAGTATTTCGCAAACCAATTAAACCCACCTCCAATTCCGATAGGGGTTTAAGCGCCTCAGTCACCAGCAAAGCCAGCGTAATCAACAGCAGCAGCGGTGACAAGCGCCTGACAAGCAGCAGAAGTTGCCGCACCGCATCTCTGAGCCGGCTGGTCAGTGCATTCAAATTGATGTCCAGTTTCATCGTGGCAAAGCTCCGCTTTGGGGGATCTGAGTTTAGCAAGATGCCTCAGCCAGCCGGAAGGCACGGCTTGCGCTGAATCTTGCGCTGTGGCAACCGGCCCGTTTGCCGTCCCTGGACGCTGGATTCCGGCTCCCGGCCGGAATGACGGGATTGTTTCGGCATGGGCTGAACCCTCTTGCTCATCAGCTTGGGGGGTGGGCAAAGGTTCTGGCTGCGGGTTTTTATACCATGCGGGGGGTGGGTTTGGGCAAGCGGGGTTGACGGGTAGCGCCGGCATCCCTGCCTGCCACAATCTTCGGAATGCGCCAAAGGCCGGCAGGATGCCGGCGCTACCTCAAGGGCCGGCAGGGATGTCAGCGCTATCTCGGAATTAGCGCGGGTTTCCCGCGCAAAATGCCCGCACGGCCTCGGCCGCAAACGGCCAATGCAATTCCCGCCCGCTGGCATCCTCCCGCAACACCGGTATCGACACGCCGTAGCGCTCGGACAATTCCGCGCTGTCGGCGATGTCGCTTAATCGCAGGCTGTCGGCCGGCTGGCCGCGCTCGGCTAGGCAGTCCAGCACCAGCGTTTCCGCTTCTTCGCACAAATGGCAGCCTGCGGTGTGGTAAAGCGTCAAATGGGGCATGGGATCGCCTTGTGGTGTTTTGTCGGGGTGGGGTAGGGCAGGGGCATTTTCCCATGGAATGGCGGCTGGCCGCAGCCAGGCGGTGGTCATCCTTCGCCGCCGCGCCTTGCCTGCCCGGCCCGCCAGTAAATTCACTAGCTCAAAATGCGCAGGTTATCCGCCACAAGGCTTTGCTTTAAGCTCCCAGGCTT
The DNA here is from genome assembly GCA_046089945.1 of Candidatus Methylumidiphilus sp. Taxonomy (GTDB): domain Bacteria; phylum Pseudomonadota; class Gammaproteobacteria; order Methylococcales; family Methylococcaceae; genus Methylumidiphilus. Next base: position 3,801 of record JBJSYU010000063.1, on the reverse strand, counting down.
TCCAGGAATCTCTGACGCAAGCCGTAATTCCCTAGCCCTCTCTCCACGGGGCGAGGGGGCTTGCATTTTTTGAGTGGTGTCTTATGCAATTACCTAATTTGGCCGGCAGTCTGGCGCAGCGGCTGGGCGCCACGAGAGTCAGGCTGCCGTGGAAATCCTTGACCGTTTTGGCCGCGCTGGCGGTGTTGGTGCTGTTTGGCGACAGCCTGCTGCCGTTGCTGCTGGAAGGCTTGCATGTGCTGATGGAGTTTGTTGAACTGGGGCTGGAGCGTTTGATGGAGCATGCGTTTGGCCTGTCGCCGCGCAAGGCGCAGATGGTCATCGCTTACAGCGCTTTGGTGTTGCTGGCTTATGGCACAGTGGTGCTGGCTAGAAAAACCTATGCCGCGTGGCTGCGCCTGTCCGCCGCTTGTGTCGCGTTTTGGGAGGGCTGCAGGGCGAAATGGGCTGAGGGCGGCTGGCGTCTGGCGGCGGTGGCCGTCGGCGCGGTCGGCGTGGCGCTGTTGTTGTTCATGTGACGGGGCTTGGCGGCGGCGGCGCTGTAACTTCTTTGCAAAATATCCATGCTATGCTGCGGCCTTCACGCGCCACACCCAATCCTAAACGCCATCCCGCCGAGAGTTGAGAGCATGTCAGTCACAGCCGAAGCCGCCAAAGCCACCGCGTTGTCGCGCCGCAAAACCCAAAGCATGGTCACCGACGAGTTCTTGTATTTCTTCCTGCGCCTGCGCAAGGGGGAAGTCCGCCGGGTCGTGCAGCGGGTGAAGTCGCTGTACCCGGACGACAGCCCGGAACAGCTCGCCCGCCATTTGATCAATGCGCAAAGCGTGCTGTCGTTTGTCGGCGGGGCCATTTTGCATGTGCCGCAACTATTGCCGGTGGCCGGCAGCGCTTGGAAATTCGCCGGTTTTGCCGGCGGCGCTTCGGTGATGACGCGCATGCATTTGTATTTGATTTTGGAAATTGCGCTGTTGTTTGAGCAGGACATCGAGGACAAGGCGCGTGTGCCGGAAATCCTCGCGGTGATTGGCGCTTGCAGCGCCCAGGCGGCGACGCCGATGTTGATTAGCCAATTGCAATGGAATCCGCTGGCCGCCATCCCGGCTTCCGGCCTGAGCGCCACCGTCGTCACCCAGTTGATCGGCGCACAAGCCGTCCGCTTTTACCGCAAGAAACAAATCCGCGCGCGGCTGAGCCAGTCCGACGCCGGCCTTGCCATGGAAGCGCCTGCCCGCTAAGGCACTTGCGTTCGCCCCTTATGAGTTGCCGCCGCCTCGGCCCCGGCCTGCCCAGGCCGGGGCATCGTCGGACATCACCTTAAAGCCACTCCCATGACGCCGTCCCCCTCTGTCTCCTTGACCTTTGTCACCGTTGTGCATGCCGCCGGCGCGGGCAGGCTGCGTGTGCGTGTGCGCGGGCTGTACCGTTGCGACCGGCTGAAAAGCCAGTTGGAGCAAACCCTCGCCCCGCTCGCCCTGATCGAAGCCGCCAGCGCCAACAGCCTGACCGGCAATCTGCTGGTGCAGTTTTCCCCGGAACACGATCCGCTGGCGGTGTTGGCGGAAGTGGAAAATGCCGCCCGGCACTGTTGCCAAGACATCGTCTTCCCCGCCGCCAAAGCCAAGCCCGCGCCGCGCCCGACTAAGGCGAAAGCCGCATCGTCCGGCGGCTTGGGGCAGTGGTTCAAGTTTTCATCCGTCGCCCCTGCGGCGGCAGAGGAGCAACAACGGCCCGCCAGCCACCCTTGGCACCAGTTGGATGCGCAGGAAAGCTTGGCCCGGCTGGAAAGCGCCCCGGAGGGTTTGTCGGCGGCGGAAGCCTCGCGGCGGTTGGCGCTGTACGGCGCCAACCGGCTGGCGGAACACCGCCGCCGCTCGGCGCTGGAAATCTTCGCCGAACAGCTTGCCAACCCGGCGATGGCGATGCTCGGCGTGTCGGCGGTGGTGTCCATCGCCACCGGCGGCTTGATCGACGCGGCGGTTATCGTCAGCGCCGTGCTGTTGAACGGCGTCATCGGCTATGTCACGGAAAGCTCGTCGGAGCGCACCATCAACGCCTTAGGCTCGATGGCCCCCACCCACGCCCAGGTGATCCGCAACGGCAAGCAGTTGACCATCGACGTGGCCGACATCGTCGTCGGCGATTTGCTGGTGCTGACGCCCGGCACGTACATTTCAGCCGACGCCCGCTTGCTGAGCAGCAACCGGTTGACCGTGGACGAGTCGGCGCTGACCGGCGAGTCGATGCCGGTCGGCAAGCACTGGAATTACATCGGGCGCGAAGACACGCCGCTGGCCGACCGCAAGAACATGCTGCACATGGGCACGATAGTGACTGGCGGCAGCGGGCAGGCGGTGGTGTCGGCGACCGGGCGGCACACTGAAATCGGCGTGATCCAGTCGCTGGTCGGCGAGGTGAAAACCCCGGACACGCTGCTGCAACGCCAGTTGCACGAACTTAGCACGCGGCTGGCGACCAGTTGCGGCATTCTGTGCATTGGCGTGTTCGGCTTGGGCGTGTTCCGTGGCTACACTTGGCTGCAAATGCTGGCCTCGTCGATTTCGCTGGCGGTCGCGGCGATTCCCGAAGGCTTGCCGGCCGTCGCCACGACGACGCTGGCCATCGGCATCCGCAATTCGCACCGCGAAAAAGTGCTGATCCGCCAGCTTGGCGCGGTGGAAAGCCTGGGTTCGGTGGAGGTGATTTGCCTGGACAAAACCGGCACCTTGACCCTGAACCAGATGAAAGCGGTGTCGATGCGCACCGCCGGCCACACCATCCACATTGAAGACGGCCGTTTCAGCGTGAAAAACCGGCCGATCAACCCGCTGGAGCAGCCCGAAGCCAAGCAATTGCTGCGCATTGTCAGCCTGTGCAGCGAGGTCAAGCTGAACGGCCGCGGCGAGCGGCCGGTTCTGGAAGGCTCGGCGACCGAATGCGCGCTAGTCGAGGCGGCCATCCACGCCGGCGAAGATATCCGCGCGCTGCGCGCCGCGCACCCGCTGCTGAAAACCCTGCACCGCGCCGAAAACCGGCTGTACATGATGACCATCCATGAGACGGCGGAAGGCGATTGGCTGTACGCGGTCAAGGGCAGTCCGGCGGATGTGTTGGCGCTGTGCGAATGGCGGCTGCACGAGGGCGAGCGCGAGGAACTGAACGAGGCGATCCGCGACCGCATCATCGAACGCAACGACCGGCTGGCCGGCGACGCGCTGCGCGTGTTGGGCGTGGCCTACGCCTACACCGGCAAGACCGCCGACATGCAGGCGCCGCCCTTGGTGTGGCTGGGGCTGATTGGCATGGAAGACGCCATCCGCCCGGACATGGACAGGCTGATTGCCGAATTCCACAGCGCCGGGGTGCGCACGGTGATGATTACCGGCGACCAGTCGGCCACCGCCTACTCGGTCGGCAACCGGCTGGGCCTCAGCGGCGATGCGCCGTTGGAAATCATCGACTCGTCCAACCTCGACAAACTCGACCCGGACATCCTCAAGGGCGTCATCAAAAACACCTCGGTGTTTGCCCGCGTCAGCCCGGCGCACAAATTGAAGATCGTGCAGGCTTTGCAGGAGGCCGGGCATGTGGTGGCGATGACCGGCGACGGCGTCAACGACGGCCCGGCGTTGAAGGCGGCGGACATCGGCGTGGCGATGGGCGACCAAGGCACCGACGTGGCGCGGTCGGTGGCGGACGTGGTGCTGGAGGACGACAATCTGCACACGATGATTACCGCCATCCGCCAAGGCCGGACGATCTACAGCAACATCCGCAAGAGCCTGCGCTTTTTGCTGTCCA
>JBJSYU010000062.1:0-4528 GCA_046089945.1 Candidatus Methylumidiphilus sp. | reverse complement strand
ACAAAAACCGCGTGGACAAGCTGCTGGTTTCGCGGATCGGCGAGGCGGGGGCTGGGTAAGCCTTACAAGTGTAGGCTTTCATAGTTCTCCGGTTACAGCCGCACTATATGCGGAGGCTTATGAAGAAGACGCGGACTTGCGGGCGCTGACCGATTCCGCCATTGTCGATTGGCCGGTATGACTATCTTAAAACGCGGCATGGTGGCTGAGGTCAACCTCGACCCCGTGCAAGCTTGCGTTGAATCTTGTTATGTGGAAACCAGCCAGTTTGCCATCCTTGGACGCTGGATTCCGGCTCCCGGCCGGAATGACGGAGACTTTATCAGCATTGGCTGAATACTCTTGCTAATCAGGCTAACTTAAAGTTTGCCAACGGCTTTGTCTTGGAGTCCAAAGCAACCTTTGGACTCCGCTGTTGGCTTTAAAGCGCCGCACCCCCGCCCAATTCCCGCCAGCGGTAGCAGTCCACGGCGTGGTCGTTGACCATGCCGACGGCTTGCATGTGGGCGTAGCAGATGGTCGGGCCGACGAATTTGAAGCCGCGTTGGCGCAGGTCTTTGCTCATGGCTTCCGATTCTTTGGTCTGCGCCGGGGCTTGGGCGTAGTCGCGCCAGGCGTTTTGGATGGTTTGGCCTTCGACGAAACGCCACATATAACTATCGAAGCTGCCGAATTCGGCTTGCACTTCCAGGAAGGCGCGGGCGTTGGCGATGGCGGCTTGGATTTTGAGGGCGTTGCGGACGATGCCGGGGTTGGCGAGCAGTTCGGCGATTTTTTCCTCGCCATATTCGGCGACTAACAGCGGGTCGAAGTTGTCGAAGGCGGCGCGGTAGTGCGGGCGCTTTTTCAGGATGGTCAACCAGCTTAAGCCGGCTTGCGCGCCTTCCAGCACCAGAAACTCAAACAGCTTGAGGTCGTCGTGCAGCGGCACACCCCATTCCGTGTCGTGATACTCGCGTTCCACGCGGGTGCGGCAGGCCCAGGCGCAGCGGGTGATGTCAGCCATGCCACAGGCTCCATACCGGGGTGAGGTCGGCGGGCAGCGGCGCCAGCCGGCCCATTTTCAGCCAGATGTTGTCGGGGCTGTGGAAGTCCGAGCCGACCGAGGCCAGCAGGCCGTGGCGGCGGGCGGCGGAGGCGGAGGATTGGATGTCGCCGGGGCCGGCGTTGCCGGTGACGACTTCCAGCGCTTCGCCGCCGGCCGCCTTGAATTCGACCAGCAGCCGGCCCAGCCAACTGTTGCTAAGCTTGTAGCGCTGCGGATGGGCGACGACGGCGACGCCGCCGGCGCGTTTGATCCAGTGGATCGCCTCGTCCAGCGTGGCCCACTCGGTGGGGACGTAGCCGGGCTTGCCTTGCACCAGATAATGGTCGAACACGTCGCGCACCGACCCGGCCAAGCCTTGGGCGTAGAGGAAGCGGGCAAAGTGCGTGCGCGTTATCATGCCGGCCCCGGCCAGGGCGCTCGCCGCCTCAAAGCCGCCCAAGATGCCCGCCTTCGCCAGCCGCCGCCCCATTTCCTCCGCCCGCGTCAGCCGCAGCGCTTGCAGCCGACCCAAGCCTTCGCACAGTTCCGGGCTGGCCGGGTCGATGTTCAAGCCGATGATATGCACCGATTTGCCATGCCAGGAGGTGGAGATTTCCACGGCGGGAATCAGCGCCAGCCCCAGGGCGTCCGCCTCGGCCCGCGCCTCGGCTAGGCCGTTGGTGCAGTCGTGGTCGCTCAAGGCCAGATGGGTGACGCCGCCGGCGTGGGCTTGGCGGACGAGTTCGGCCGGCGGGTAGGCGCCGTCGGAGGCGGAGGAGTGGGTGTGCAGATCGTAAGTCACGGCGGCGCGTTTTCCGGTAGAATTTGAAACGCCGACAAGTATGCCATTATTTTGGCGATTTCCCCCTAAAACCCTTTCGCGTTTTGTCCCATGCAGCCGCAATCTTTGCTCACCCTGACCGTCCCGCCCGCCATCGAAGAAGCCATGATCGACTGGCTGCTGCAAAACGCCAGCCAAGCCGGCTTCAGCAGCTATCCGGTCAGCGGCCATGCCAGCCGCGAAGACGGGCTGTCCTTGGCCGAGCAGGTGGCCGGGCGGCAAAAGCAAATCCGGCTGCAACTGCACCTGCCCAGCGCGGCGGCGCCGGCGTTTCTGGCCGCGCTGCAAGCCGAATTCGCCGGGGCTGGCCTGCACTATTGGCTGTTGCCTTTGGCCGAAGCCGGGCATATTTAAGCCTATGGAGAATCTGGCCGCCCAGGATGGCGAATTATATTATCTGCCGGGTTTTCTGCCGCCGGACATGGCTGCAAGCCTGTTCCAACGCTTGCGCGGGGAATTGGATTGGCAGCAAGAAGTGGCGACTATCGTCGGGCGGCGTGTGCCGATCCCTAGGCTGGTGTGCTGGCATGGCGACGCCGACGCGGTATACCGCTATTCCGGGCTGGTGCATGAACCCAAGCCGTGGACCGAAACCCTGGCCAAGCTGAAACAGTCGATAGAGGCTATTTGCGGAAATAGCTTTAATAGTGTGTTGGGCAATCTGTACCGCGACGGCGAAGATTCCATGGGCTGGCATGCCGACCAGGAAGCCTCGCTGGGGCGGAATCCGTATATCGCGTCTTTAAGTTTGGGCGCGGTTCGGCTGTTTAAAATCCGCCACACCAAAACCGGCGAAACTTTGAATTTGCGTCTAGCCGACGGCAGTTTGTTGCTGATGGGCGGCGCACTGCAACACCATTGGCGGCATTGTGTGCCGAAAACCCGAATACCCACCGAAGCCCGCATCAATCTGACATTCAGAAAGATTGTGCCGGGTGCCTGAGCCACCGCATGTCGATTGCGGTCGGCCATCACTTGAAATTGGAATTGACCCAAGGAAACCCCATGAAGCGCGTCATTGTTTTTTTAGATTACAGCAATTTCCACCAAGCCATGAACCGCCTGACCAAAGGCGAGTTTCCCGAACGCAAGCGCTTTGACTTTAAGCGCTTTGTCGAGGTTCTGACGCAGGGCATGGATTTGATTAAGGTATATTTTGTCTGCTCCACCGCGCCTAGCAGCGGTTCCGGTCAGCAGCGTTTTTACGATTGGCTGGACGGGCAGGATTTCTTTTATGTGAAGCAGTTTGAGCGCAAGTCGAATGAGTTTGGCGAGCAGCGCGAAAAGCAGGTGGATGTGTATCTGGCGACGCAAGTCGTCGCGCTGGCTTACGAAAACGCTTACGACATCGCCATTATTGTCAGTGGCGATGAAGATTATGTGCCGGCCATTGAAATCGTCCAGCAAAAAGGCAAAATCGTCATGGTGGTGTCCGCCGCCAGCCTGCTCAGCGAACTGCTGCGCAAGAAGGCCGACCGGGTGTTGCTGATCGACAACGAAGGGGATTTGAGCTTTAACAACTTCCTGTCTTAAATGGCCTGGGGCTTTGACAAGCCTCGCCGCCAGCGCTTACAGTAAGGCCGCTGTTGCCGACGGGCGCAACGCCGGGCAATGGTCTTCGTATTCAACCGATGATTTTGGGCACATGAGGAGCAACCCATGCCTAAGCTTTCCTATCTTTCCGCCACGCTGATGCTGCTGGCCGCCAGCCACGGCGCACAGGCCGTCACCGTACAGTTCGACTATTCCTTGGACTCGTCCAACTTTTTCACCAACAACGCCAACAGCAAGTCCGCGCTGGAAGCCGCCGGGCAGTTTTTTGCGACGAACATTTCCGATGCGCTGAGCGCCATCACCAGTTCGGGCAGCAACCACTTCAACGCGATTTTTGACAATCCCAGCACCGGTCAAGAGGTGACGTTGAACGATTACAGCGTCGCGGCCGACACGCTGGTGGTGTTCGTCGGGGCCAGCGCGCTGCCCGGCGGCACACTGGGCGAAGGCGGGCCGGGCGGCTTTACCGCGTCGTCCCCGTCGCAGGCGTTTTTGGATTCGATTGGAAACCGCGGCCAGGTGGGTGCCACGACCGGCGCCGCCGCCACCGAGTTCGCGCCTTGGGGCGGCAAGCTCAGTTTCAGCAGCACGGCCTCGTGGTATTTCGACGCCGACCCGTCCACGCTGGAGAGTTTCGCCGGGCAGAACGACTTTTATTCGGTCGCGCTGCACGAGCTGAGCCATTTGTTCGGCTTCGGCACGGCGGCTTCGTGGACGGCCAAGGTCAGCGGCGGCAGCTTCACCGGCGCCAACGCCAGCGCCGCGAATGGCGGCAGCGTGGCCTTGGCGGGCGACAACGCGCATTGGCTGGACGGTACGCAAAGCGTTTACGCAGGCAGTCCGCAAGAGGCGGCGATGGACCCCAGTTTGACGCAGGGCACCCGCAAGAATCTGACCACACTGGACTTGGCGGCGCTGAAGGATATCGGCTGGCAGGTGGCGACGCCCGCCCCGGTGCCAGTGCCTGCCGCCGGCTGGCTGTTCGCCAGCGCCTTGCTGGGGGTATTCCGGCTGCGCCGCAAGAGCGTCTAGTTTTAAGTTGGCGTGACGTTTAGCTTTCCAATCTCCCAGCCATAGCCCATCCCCCACAGCCCCTCTCCCGCTGG
>JBJSYU010000061.1:0-4421 GCA_046089945.1 Candidatus Methylumidiphilus sp. | reverse complement strand
CTCCGGCGGCAGCGCCAAGGTTTCGTCCGGGGCAAGCAGCGTGGCCTGCAAATCCAGGCAGATATGGCCGCGCCCAAGCTGGTGGCTGGCCAGCGCGACGGCCAGTAGCAGCAGCGTGTCGGCGCCTGCGTCGAGTTCGCCCAAAAAGCGCATGAACGCCCGATCCAAAGGCCGCAGCCAGCCGCAGGCCACCCAGGCGTCTATTTGGTTCAGCAAGTCTTCACGCGACATGTCCCACCCCCCGCCCGGCAAACAGGCTGTCCAAGGCTTCGATCAACTGTCGGGGCGGTTTGTCCACGTGCAAGCCGCCGCTGGGTGCGTGGATGCCGCGCAGGAACAGGTAAACCGCGCCGCCGATGTGCTGATCGTAATCGTAAGCCGCGCCTAGCCGGGCCTGCAATTGCCGGTGCAAGGCCAGCAGATACAGGCTGTATTGCAAGTCGTAGCGCTTTTCCAGCACCGCCGCCGCCATCGCCTCCGCCGTGTAGGCGGCGTCGTCCGCGCCCAGCCAATTGGATTTGTAGTCCAGCACGTAATAGCGCCCGTCCAGTTCAAACACCAAGTCAATGAAGCCTTTCAGCATGCCGTGCAAACGATCATAAAGCAGGCCGGGGCGCGGCTGGCCGGGCAGCACGAAGCGGCTGACCAGCCGATCCAAGGCGCGGGTGTCGGCATGGTTAGCGGCAAACCAAAATTCCAATTCGGCCTGATAGCCGCGCCGCCGCAAATCGGCCAGTGCGCCGCCGCCGTCCGGCAAGGCCAAGGGCGCGGCCAGCAGTTCGGCCAGCCATTCGTTCAGCGGGTTGATCCAATCCGTCCAGCCCCGCGTGTGGCAACGGCGGGCGATGGCGTCTTTGCGCAGCGTGTGTTCGCGGGCGATGCGGCCAAAGCCTTCCGCCGCCGCCCATTCCAACAGCCCATGCAAAAACGTGCCGGGCTTGGCGCCGCGTGGAAAGCGGTGCATGTCGAACGCGCTGCCCGCCAACAGCCCGGCCGGCACGGCGATATCATCGATAGCCTCCTCCAGATTGGCTTGGCGCGGCGTGTCCGGCGGCTCGGCCAAGGGCGGGCGGGCCGGGTCTAGCGTCTGCCCGTCCAAATCCAGCCGCAGCGCGGTGTAGCTGGCGATCCACCAGCGCTCGGCGGCGCGGGCGCGGTAGGCGCGCGCCGCCGTCAGCGGCAATTCATCGGCGGGCGGGGCGTAAGCCTCGTGGCGGATGGGCGGCGGCGGGGTGATGGCGATGGCTGCGCAGTCGCCGCGCAACGCCGCCAGCGCTGGGCCTAGCGCCTCTGCGCTGAGGCTCTGCCCGCCGTTCAACACCTGCCCCATCGCGCTTTTTTCCAGCAGGCAGGCTTTGAAATTGCCGGATTTCACCGGCGCGACGCCCAGCCAACAGGCATGGCGCGGGCGGGTCAGCGCCACATACAACAGCCGCAAATCTTCCTGCAAACGCTCCAAATCGGCATGTTGCCGCGACGCTTCGGCCTTGCCCAAATCCAGCAACAACTGCCCGGCCGCGTCGTGGAAGCGGTAATAGGCGCCGGTGGTTTTGACTTCGCGGTAAGAACAAATGAACGGCAGGAACACCAGCGGGTATTCCAAGCCCTTGGCTTTGTGGATGGTGACGACCTTGACCAGCGCGGCGTCGCTTTCCAGCCGCAGCAGCGCCTCGTCGGCGGCTTGGTCGGTGCTGTCGCGCAGTTCGGTCAAATGGCGGATCAAAGCGTGTTCGCCGTCCAGATCGACGCTGGCGGTTTGCAGCAACTCGGCCAAGTGCAGCAAATTGGTCAAGCGCCGCTCGCCTTCCTGCGTTTGCAGCAGCCGCCCCGGCACTTCAAAATCCGCCATCAGCCGCCGCAGCATTGGCAACACGCCTTGGAAACGCCAGACTTTGCGGTAGGCGCGAAAGCGCTCGACTTCGGCTTCCCAACGCGCCTCCTCGCTGTTGAGGATTTCCAATTCGGCATAACTCAAGGCCAAGGTGCCGGTGCCTAAGGCGGCGCGGACGGCGCGTTCACGCTCCGGCTCGGCGCAGGCGCGCAGCCACAGCAGCATGTCCGCCGCCTCCGCCGTGTCGTACACCGACTCGCGCTCCGACAGATAGACGCTGCGCACCCGCCGCGCCAGCAAGGCTTGGCGAATCGCGGCGGCTTCGTTGCGATCCCGCACCAACACCGCCAGATCGGCCGGGCGCAGGCGCGTAAAACCGGCGGCGCTGCGAAACCCGGCTTTGCCTAACGCGGCGGCATTCAACAGCCGGACAATCTCGCTGGCGGCGACCTCGGCCATAATCCCGCGATATTCGCCCATCGCCACCGCCGGCTGGTCGTCCTGCGGCGGCAAATGCCATAAGGTCAACGCCGTTTGGGTTTCGCCGGCGATTTGGAAATGCTCGCTGCGGCCTTGCGCCTGCACGGGATAAAACGGCAAGGGATTATCGCCATCGGCGCTTTGGAATTTAAACGCCCCGCCGGCTTGGCTGTCGGCATACTCGAAAAACCGATTCACCGCCGCCACCATGTCGTGCGTGGAGCGGAAATTTTGATCCAGCGTATAATGCCGCCCGGCGGTGGATTGCCGCGCCAGCAAATAGGCATAAATATCCGCGCCGCGAAACGAATAGATGGCCTGTTTCGGGTCGCCGATCATCATTAACGCGCCCTGAGTGCCTTGCACCGGATACACGCTGGAGAAAATGCGGTATTGCACCGGGTCGGTGTCTTGAAACTCGTCGATCAAGGCCACCGGGTATTGGGCGCGGATGACTTCGGCCAAGCGCCCGCCGCCCGGCCCTTGCAAGGCTTTGTCCAAATGTTTCAGCAAATCGTCGAAATCCATGCGGGCGCGGCGCTGTTTTTCCAAGGCATAGCGCTCGCGCACCCAGCGGGCGGCATGGACGAGAATCTCGCGCTGGCAATCCGGCTCCTGCTCCAAATGCCCGGCCAGTGTGTCCAGCGCCACAAACGCCGGATGCATGGGTGTGTTAGCCTCATGCTTCTTATTCATTTTAAAGCGGCTTTGCGCAAAACCCATCCAATGTTTAGATTCGCAAACTGCATTGCTTCCCGCCCAAGCGGCGATGCCATCCAAACGCGCCGCCACAGCGTCTTTGCGGTAACTATTGCCATTCAGCCAGCCATTATTAACCGCTTGCCATAGCAGCGCCTCAATATTCACTCTGTCTGCGGCCCATGCCTGCTGTGCCTGGGTTTCCAATACCCGCCGCCAACTTTCCCAATCGCCCCAGGCTTGCAATAAAGCCTTAGGACTCAGCGCCGAAGCAAATGGCTGGTCGCCATTGCGCCATTCCGCCTGTGCTTCGCGCAACAAGCCCTGCACCAGCCCCAACAGGGTTTTCGGGCTGTCGGCGATTTGCGTCACCGCCAAGCTGGCTTCAGCGTCCAGCGGATAAAAAAATGTGCGCCAATAATCGCGGGCGACTTCGTTTAATAGTTCGGTGTCGGCGTTTTCGATTTCCAGATTAAACAGACTGCCACTGTCAAACGCATGTTGGCGCAACATGCGGTTGCACCAGCCATGAATGGTAAACACCGACGCCTCATCCATCCATTGCGCCGCCACTTCCAACAGCCTGGCGCAGGCGGTATGTTGTTCAGCCGGATAATCCTCGGCCAAGCCGGTTAAAAACGCATCGCCTGGAATGATGCCGCGAAAACAGCGGGCGGCGTCGGTCAAACGCTTGCGGATGCGATCCCGCAATTCTTTCGTCGCCGCTTCGGTGAACGTGACCACCAGAATCTCCGGCGGCAACAACGCCCGCCCCGCGCCGGTCTCTGCGCTGCCGTGGCCTAACACCAGCCGCACATACAACGCGGCTATCGTCCAAGTCTTGCCCGTCCCGGCGCTGGCCTCAATCAGGCTGGCGCCGTTTAGGGGGAATGTGAGGGGATTTAACGGGGTTGCAATAGTCATGACGTTCTGACTTCGTCCAACAAATCAGGATGGCGATCCAATACTTTGAGCAATTTCACCAGCGCCAACGGCGGCTTGGTTTTGCCAGTCTCGTAACGCGAAAAAGCATTGACGCCGCCACCGAAAATCTCGGCGGCTTCGCGCTGATCCAATGCGAGTTTTTTGCGGACACCGATAATGAAACCAGGATCGACAATCGCCGCATTGACTTGCTTGTTAAAGCCCAGCATAGCCGTGCTGACACGGGCCGATTCAGCCGCATCGAGAACACCCTCGCCGCAAGCCGGACAAAAGCCTCCGGCCACAGCAGGAATAAAAGTGGTTTCGCCTTTGTAGGCATAAGGCAGGTCGCGGGTGTCATGCACCAGTTCCACCAGCCAATAATCATCCCAACCACCCGTGCGCCACCCACAGCGCGGCCAGCAATGCCAGCCAATAGCCCGAAGCCACGCCCAACCAAGGGCGGCGCTGCACCAGCAGCGCGCTG
>JBJSYU010000060.1:0-2672 GCA_046089945.1 Candidatus Methylumidiphilus sp. | reverse complement strand
TCTAAAAAACAATTATACTATTAAAAATCAATTAAACCAACCTCCCTCACGCCAATAATAAAAAGGTGACCCTATGCCCCCCGCTTCCGCCCGCCCGCCCGTTGCCAAAACCATCCTTTACGCCGCCCTGCTGGCCTTGTTGACCTTGGCGGCGCCGCCCGCCGGAGCGGCGGAAAAAACGCCCGCCCCGGCGGCGCCGACAACCGCCCCGGCCGGGCAGGCCAAGCCCCACATTGTTGTCATCTGGGGCGACGACATCGGCCAGGCCAATGTCGTCGCCTACACCAAAGGCGTGATGGGCTATAAGACGCCGAACATCGACCGTGTCGCCAACGAAGGCGTCATCTTCACCGACTATTACGCCGAGCAAAGCTGCACCGCCGGGCGTTCGGCCTTCATCACCGGGCAAAGCGTGTTCCGCACCGGCTTGAGCAGAGTCGGCCTGCCCGGCGCGGATTTGGGTTTGCGTAAAGAAGACCCGACCATCGCCGAATTATTGAAAGCGCAAGGTTACGCCACCGGACAGTTCGGCAAGAACCATCTAGGCGACAAGGACGAGTTTCTGCCCACGGCGCACGGCTTTGACGAGTTCTATGGCAACCTCTACCATTTGAACGCCGAAGAAGAGCCGGAATTGCCGGATTATCCGAAGGAGGCCGACTTCCCCGGCTTCCGCAAGAAGTTCGGCCCGCGCGGCGTGATCCACAGCTTCGCCAACCCCGACGGCACGCAGAAGATCGAAGACACCGGGCCGCTGACGAAAAAGCGCATGGAAACCATCGACGACGATGTCGCCGCCCGTTCCGCCGAGTTTCTGGAAAAACAAGTCAAGGCCGGCGAGCCGGTGTTCTTGTGGGTGAATTTCACCCATATGCACTTCCGCACCCACACCAAGCCGGAAAGCATCGGCCAAGCGGGGCGTTGGCAGAGTGAATACCATGATGCGATGATCGACCACGACAAAAACGTCGGCGCGGTGCTGGCGAAGATCGACGAACTGGGCATTGCCGACAACACCATCGTCCTGTATTCGACCGACAACGGCCCGCACATGAACTCTTGGCCGGATGGCGGCATGACGCCGTTCCGCAGCGAGAAGAACAGCAATTGGGAAGGCGCCTACCGCGTCCCGGCGATGGTGCGCTGGCCGGGCCACATCAAGCCCGGCACGATATCCAACGACATCATCTCGCATCTGGACTGGGCGCCGACCCTGCTCGCCGCCGCCGGCGTTCCCGATGTCAAAGAGAAATTGCTGAAGGGCTACAAGGTCGGCGCCAAGAATTTCAAGGTGCATCTGGACGGCTATAATCAGCTTCCCTACTTGACTGGTCAGGAGGCGAAAAGCCCGCGTGAGGAGTTCTTCTATTTCTCCGACGACGGCGATTTGACCGCGCTGCGCTACGACAACTGGAAAGTGGTGTTCGCCCAGCAGCGCTCCCCCGGCACCTTGGCATTGTGGGGCGAACCCTTTGTGAAGACGCGAATTCCCTGGTTGTATAACCTGCGCACCGACCCTTACGAAAAGGCCACCACCACCTCCAATACCTATTGGGACTGGTATATCGACCATGTCTTCCTGCTGACACCGGCCCAGCGCTATGTCGGCCAATATCTGGCGACGTTCAAGGAATATCCGCCGCGCCAAAAAGCCGCCAGCTTCACCATTGACCAAGTGATGGAGCAGTTGCAGGCGCCGCCCAGCAAGTAATCCGTTGCAGCGCAAGATTCGTCTTGCGCGCTGAGCCGGCCGGGGTTTGCCGCCCTGACCGGCGCGCTTCGACAATAAACCGAACTCCTAAATCTTTAAGTTTGCCTGCCTCTCTGCGGACTCATCATGGCAATTTCCGATATCACAAGAAGACAATGGCTGCTGGGTGCCGGTTGCCTGGGGCTGGGGATCGCTTCGGCGTCTGCGGCTGACGCGCCCCAGTCCGCTGCCATCGACACCGAGCCTTATCCCCGCGACGCCAATGCGGCCTTGTTGCGGCTGATCAACGGCAACCGGCGCTTCATGGACGACAAGCCTAGCCATGCCCACGAAAACGCTTCCTGGCGCGGCCTGTTGGTCGAGGGCCAAAAGCCGTTCGCCACCATCCTAGGTTGCAGCGATTCGCGGGTGCCGCCCGAATTGATCTTCGACGCGGGCTTGGGCGACCTTTTCATCATCCGGCTGGCCGGCAACATCATCGCCGAAGACGTGGTCGGTTCGTTGCAGTACGCCGCCGCCCATTTGCACACGCCGTTGATCGTCGTGCTGGGCCACGAGGGCTGCGGTGCCGTCACCGCCACCGTCGAGGAAATGCTCGACAAGCCTGAGGAACCCCGGCATATCGAAGCGCTGATTAAATTGATAAAGCCCGGACTCAAGACGCTAGACCTGAAACTAGACCGGGACGCGCTGCTGTGCGCCGCCGTGGAGGCCAATGTCCGCTGGTCGATGCGGCAATTGCTCGCCCACCCGGAAGCCAAGCGGGCGCTGCGGGAAAAGCGCTTAGTCTTGGCCGGGGCCGTTTATGAGCTGAACACTGGGAAAGTACGGTTTCTCG
Organism: Candidatus Methylumidiphilus sp.; assembly: GCA_046089945.1. Taxonomy (GTDB): domain Bacteria; phylum Pseudomonadota; class Gammaproteobacteria; order Methylococcales; family Methylococcaceae; genus Methylumidiphilus. The sequence goes on along the minus strand of JBJSYU010000060.1, from coordinate 123 downwards.
ATTGACAAAGCGTGCGTGGCGGGCTTAATAGGCATCATCAAGTTTTGTGGTTTTGTAGGCATAAGGGTGCGCATCGCGCACATCAATGAAGGCTGGATATTGGAAAGGGTGCGCGATGCGCAC
>JBJSYU010000059.1:0-4107 GCA_046089945.1 Candidatus Methylumidiphilus sp. | reverse complement strand
GTCACGCCCTGGTGCTTGAAGTTGTGGATGGTGAAGCAGACGCGGGGGTGGGTCATGCCCATGTGCTGGTAGATTTCATACAGGAACACCGGCGCTAAGGCGGTCTGCCAGTCGTGGCAGTGGATGATGTCCGGGTGCTTGCCCGACTTCCACAAAAATTCCATCGCGGCGCGGGTGAAAAAGGCGAAGCGCAGCACGTCGTCTTTGAAGCCGTACACCGACCCCCGGTTGAAGAAGTTGTCCTGCGAGTGCGGCTCGATGAAGAAGCACTTGCGGCCGTGGACAAAGCCGAAGAACACGGTGCAGTGGATGGCGCCGCCATACCACGGCACCCACAGGTCTTTGTAGGTTTCGCACAAGCCCCAGATGTGGTCGTAGCGCAGGCAGTCGTATTTCGGCAGGATGATCTCGACGCTGTTGCCGCGTATCTCCAGCTCATTGCTGAGGCCGAACACCACGTCGGCCAGCCCGCCGACTTTGGCGACGGGAGCGAGTTCCGGGGCAATCTGGACGATGTACATATGCGGCATGGTGGGGCCTGCGTACCGGTTTTCGGGTTCGGGGGCTTGGTAGTATTCGGGTTCCGGCGCGGGCTGCGGTTCGGGCTCCGGCGCGGGGCTGGGGCTTTCGGCGGGCTGGTCGTTTTCGATGGCTTCGTTGGCGCCTTTGACCAACTCGAACTGCGCCTCCACTTCGCGCAGCAATTCTAGCTTGGACGCCTCGTCGTCGCTGGATTCGGTGGGCAGAGGCTCCAGGCTGGCGACGAACTCGGCCTCCGATGGCAACGGCGGCGGCGGAGTCGGCTCGGCCTTGGGGGCTTCGGACGGCGCCGGGGCGGGACTCTCGGTTTTTGCGCTGGGCTTGGCTTTGGGCGTTTCTTTCACGGTGGATTGCGCCACTTTGGGGCTGTCGGCAACGTTCACCGCCGTTGGCGCACTGGCTGGTTTTTCTGCGACGGCCGGGGCTTGCGCCGGGGTGGGCGTGGCCTTGGGTTGTTCAACCGCAGCCGCTGCCTTGCCCGCGCTCCCCGCCGCCGGGGCGGCGGCTTTTGTCGCAGGGGCCGGGGCTTTGGGCTTCTCGGTGGCCGTCGAGGGTGTCGCGGTCTTGAGGGTGTCTGAGCTAGGTATTTTTTTCGCCATGGTGGCCTAATCCGAATGAAGGGATGGAGATGCGTTCTGCGCGTAGTTTAAGAGCTATCGGCCCTCCGCTGCAAACGCGGCAGGCTGCGCGCGCCTCGCCTAGGTTTTTTAGCATGCCGCCGCTCCCCGGCGCGGCGGCGGCGCTGGGGGTTCATGGGCTAACGGACAGGCTGGACAAACGGCCGCCGCGGCTGCGGGGGTGCCGGGGAATCCTTGCGCCTGCCCTGAAAAGTCGCCAGTTGCGCCCCATCTTGCGCCAAAATTGTGAACAACAATAGAAAAAACAAAAAACATACCCTTGGCACATCGTACAAAGTGCCGATCAGGCCGACCGTGTAAAACCCCACCAGCGACGACAGCAGCGCCAACGCGAACACATCGCCCTGCCGGGCCAGCCGCGCCCCGCTCAGCAGCGTATACAAACCTAGTGCGCAGAAAGCGGCAAGCCCCAGCAGCCCCTGCTCAAAATAGACGTTGACCCAGAGGTTTTTGATATGCAGGGGCAAATGGTAATGGTCGGCATACGGGTACCATAAATCCAAGCCGGCCTGAAAATCCCCATTGCCGATATGATCCGCGCCGTGGCGGTCAAACAGCGCGATATTGTCGATATCGACAAAATCCAGCGGCAGGTTGTTTTCGCTTTGCGGGTTGTAATGGAAATGGGTCATGCGCAGCACCAACGGGTGTCGGCCAAACTTTAGGCCATCCCCCAATGCGCCGATGTCAAATGTCCACGCCAGGGTTTGCCATTTTCCCGGCGCAATGTTTTTTTCGATGCCGACGCAACCGTAATCCTGCGCAGAAATGATATTGCGCCTACAGATATTGATGTTCAGGTGGGCGACCGCAGCCTGGGCTTTGGCGTCCAGCGACAAGGTATAAGTCTGTCCGGCCGGCAGGCTGACGCGCTGCCCGACCACCAAGTCCATGCTGTTGCTCAAGCTGAGATAAGTATTGGAATCTTCTTCCTGCAACGCCGCAATACTGGATTTCTCGCCGTCATTGCCGCCCAAATAGGCATGCGGAAAAACACCTAGGCCCATGCCAAAGGCGTAGGTGTCCCAGCCGGTGTCCATCAATTCGACGGCACGGCGCCAATGCTCCATGCGACCGCCCATATCACCCCCGGCCGTGGACATTCGGGATTGCATATAACTGCCTGAGACGGTGGGTATGCCCACGGTTATTATCGTCAGCATGAACACCAAGCCGACACCGAGGCCGCGCAGGGTGAATAGACCGCGCACTTGCCCACCGATAAACAGACCCGCCAGCAGTGCGCCCACCGATAGGGGCAGGCTCAGGGCCAAGGCTTCGCCGAAGCTGTTGCTGACCCATTTCGAGGTGAGCAAGCCGCGCATCATCAGCGCGAACCCGCCGACCAGCAGGGCCAACAGTGCGACCGTGCGCACCGTCCGGCCTAGGGCACGGATAAAACCAGCCAGCGCGGCGCCGCCAACAATGCCTAGGGCGGCGACCATCGCGTAGTACCCGCCTTTCTGGTACAACAACGCGCAGGCCGCAAGCAAAGCCAGCAACAGCGGCGGAATCGGCCACAGCAGCCGTCCGGAGGCGCGGGCTTGGCCGAGCATCTGCGTGGAATACGGCACGGCGAAGGTGAGCAGCGACGCCGCCACCGCCATGTAAGTGCCGCGTGAAAACGTGACCAGCGCGGAATACAGCCCGGCTGGCAGGCCCGCCACGCCGACGCCCATTTTCCAAGGCGAAGCCACAGCGGTCAGACAGGCCAAGGCAAACGGCCAAGCCAAAGCGATGTAGCCGTCGGTGGCCTCGCCGCCGGTGTGCATTTCCGCAAACAGCGCGGTGCCACGGTATTGCGTGCTGAAATCGGTCAGGCCGGCAATTTTTGCGTAAATGCCCTGGCCGTAGATTAAATCCGTGAACACGCCACGTTCCCACAGCATGGCGAGGCCGTTGCCAATCACCCCCAGCGTGACGCCCAACAGCAAATGGTCGCGGGCGCGTTCGCGCTCGGCACCGAACGCCCGCAACAGCGGCGGCAGCAGCAACACCGCCCAAAGCAGCGATTTGCCCACCCGCAACGCATTGTAATGGCTGTAATAATTGCTGAAGGCGTTGGCGTCGAGGGCGGCTATGGGCAACAGGCCGCGCACCAGGGCGATGCAATGGGTCAACAAGAATGCGGCAACCAGCAGGCTGGGCCAGCGCGCCAAGCGGGGACGGCCCAGCCGACTGTAAGCGCCTTGCCATAGCGCCCCGGCCACCGCCGCCATAATGAAAAAGTCAAAATCCTCCAAGTAAAACCGGCCGCTCCACGGGGCCAGATTCACCAGCGGCAGCACCAAAGGCAGCACCAACAGCCACACCGTCGGCTGTCGCTGTTGCCATACCGCGAAGACGGCCAGACCCGCCCCTAAGAAAACCTGCGCGAATGGATAGTTCGCCACGGCATAGGCGGTCGCGGCAAACACCGCCACCGACAACAAGCGCTGCAACAACAAGGACAGGCGGGCATTCATAGGCCAAGAACCGGCGGCTGGAAATAAGATTAAGGTTTGGTCGGAGGGTCGCCCCCGCCGGCCACAGCGCCCAAGCCTCAGCCCAGGCTCTTCGCAGCCACCTCATAGACATCGCGGGAAATCCCCGCCGTGGCGGCGATGCGCTCCAACTCGCCGCGCATCAATGCCTGCCGGGCTTCGTCGTAGCGCCGCCATTGCGTCAATGCCTGCACCATGCGCGAGGCGATTTGCGGGTTGACGGCGTTCAGGGCAATGATGTGGTCGGCGAGGAAGCGATAGCCCGCGCCGTCTTGGGCGTGGAAATTGACCGGATTCTGCTGGCTGAACGCGCCGATGACCGAGCGCACGCGGTTCGGCGTCCCCAGATCGAACGCCGGATGCGCCAACAAACTGCGCACGGTGTCCAAAGTCCCCGGCAGCGGGCAGGCGGCTTGCAGCGCGAACCATTTGTCGATGACCAGATC
>JBJSYU010000058.1:0-5147 GCA_046089945.1 Candidatus Methylumidiphilus sp. | reverse complement strand
CTAACGTGTTGTCGGCCTCAGAAGTGAGGCCGATTCTGGGAATGCAATTTATCTGACGCTTTGCAAGAAGTCAACGTTGAAATCTCTGCATGCCGGGCGGGGTATTCGCCCCGCCCGCACCGTTTGATGCGGCACTATTCTAGGATTGCAGAAAGTTCAAACGTTGCGACGGGGCTGCAAGCCGCGCCGCGCCAAATATTGCGGCATGCCCCGGCCCGCTTCGCATGGGATTGGGAAAGGAGGCATTCGAATCAAAATCCAGACTGCGAAACATGAATGCCGACGGGTTTGGCATCTGTCGGCAAGTGCCGCTTGAGGACAATTTCCACATCGGTATCCAGGGCGTAGAGGCAGCGGTAAAGACGGTCGAAGGTAAAACCGGACAGCCTGCCATTGGCTAGGTTGGAAACATCCGGTTGCGTCAGGCGCAAAAGTTCGGCGGCTTCCCTTTGCTTAAGCCCGCGTTCCTCGATTTGCTTATTTATAAGGCGGGCCAATTGCGCCTTGGCAAAGCGCTCGTCGCCATTCGGTAGCCCGGCAAAAGGATGTTCGGTGGCGGTCACGCCATCAGTGTGCAAAGTGCTGGTCATGGTGTTCTTTCGCTTTTCTTAAGCGTTGTTCGATCAACTCAATTTCACTTTTCGGGGTGGCAATTCCTTTCTTGCTTTTCTATTGAAAAGCCCTCACCCTAAATCCCTCCCCCGCAGATAAAAGGACTTGGGTAGATAGTCATGCTCAATCCCCGCGCAGCCGGTGGAATTCTTCGACTTGCGTCACCCAGACCACGCCGTCGCCGGTGCGGCCGGTGTGGGCGAGTTCGCGGATGATCTGGATGATGGTGTCCACTATCTCATCGGGCGCGACGATCTCAATGCGCACTTTCGGCGAAAACTCGGTCAGTTCCTCGCGGATGCTGAGCGGCCGGCCGGTGTGCGCGGTGGCCGGGCTACAGCCTTCGGCGTGGGTGACGGTCATGCCGGGGAAACCCGCCATTTCGACCAGCGCTTCGCGGATGGCGAGTAGTTTTCCCGCCTGCACGACGGCTTTGATTTCTTTCATGGGGATACTCCGGTTTCAGGCTTCGATTCGTTTTTCTTCGAACCAGCCGTACAGGCTGGGCAGCATGACCAAGGTCAGCAGCGTGGAGGTGATTAAGCCGCCGATGACGACAATCGCCAGCGGCCTTTGCACTTCCGAACCCGGCCCGGTGGCGAACAGGAACGGCACGAGGCCGAGCAGCGCGACGGTGGCGGTCATCATCACCGGGCGGAAACGCTGCTCGCAGCCGCGCCGTATCGCATCGAGTTGTTTTAATCCATCGTTGCGCAGGGTGCGGATATAGGAGACCAGCACCACGCCGTTCAATACGGCGATGCCCCACAACGCGATAAAGCCGACCGAGGCGGGGACGGAGAGGTATTCGTGGCTGACATACAGCGCGACGACGCCGCCTATCGAGGCAAACGGCAGCACCAGGATAATCAACGCGGCGAAGCGGATGGAGTTGAACAGCATGAACAGCAGGAAGAATATCGCCGCGATGGTGATGGGGATGATGATCTTCAAATGGCCCATGGCGCGTTCCATGTTTTGGAACTGCCCGCCCCATTCCAAGTAATAGGCTTCCGGCAACGTGACCTGCTTGGCGACGGCCTGTTGCAATTCGGCGACGAAGCCGCCTAAGTCGCGGTCGCGGACGTTGATGCCGACGACAATCCGGCGTTTCGCCATTTCGCGGCTGATTTGCGCCGGGCCGTCGGCCAGTTCGATCTTCGACACATCGCCGAGCGGCACGGTCGCGCCGTTCACCGAGGTCAGCAGTAGGGCGTCGATGGCTTCGATGCTGTCGCGGAAATCCGCCGGCAGGCGCACCGCCGCCGAGAAGCGGCGCTCGCCTTCGTAGATTTCGGTGGCGATTTTGCCGCCGATGGCGGTTTCAATCACATCATGCACGTCGGAGGCGTTCAGGCCATAGCGGGCCAGCGCTTGGCGGTCGATTTGGATGTTGAGGTATTGCTGGCCGGTGACACGCTCGACGCGGATGTCTTGCGCACCTTGGATTTCGCCGGCGACTTTGGCGATGTCGTTGGCGGTTTTTTTAAGCGCCTCCAAGTCATCGCCGAACACTTTCACCGCCACGTCCGAGCGCACACCCGTGACCATTTCGTCCACGCGGTCGGAGATGGGCTGCGCCATGACCAGTTGTACGCCGGACAGGCTTTCGTACAGTTTGTCGCGCATGGTGTCGGCGATGGTGTCCTGCGTCCAGCCTTTCGGCCATTGCTCGCGTGGCGTGAGCGTGGCAATCGGCGTGGATTCGTTTTGGCCTTGCGGGTCGGCCGGGCTTTCGCCGCGGCCGATGTTGGTGACGACCATGCGCACGCCGGGGATGTCCTTGACCATGCGCATCGCGTCCATTTCCATCTTGATGCCTTCCTCCAGCGAAATGTTTGGCATGCGGTTGATGGCCGGCACAATCGAGCCTTCCTTCATTTCCGGGATGAACGAGGTGCCGAGCAGGGGCAGCAAGGCCAACGCGCCGGCGAACAGGCCCGCCGCCGCCAGCACGACGATGCGGCCATGCGCCATCGACCAGTCCAGCAGCTTGAGGTAAGGCCGCTTCATAAAACCGACAATCCAGGTGTCATGCTCCTCGCCGTCATGGCCGACCAGCCCATACGAACACAGCACCGGGGTCAAGGTCAGCGACAGGATCAGCGAAATCAACAAGGCTATCGCAATGGTGTAGGCCAAGGGCGCGAACATTTTGCCTTCCATGCCCTGCAAGGTCATCAGCGGCAAAAACACCAAGATGATGATGCCGACGCCGAACAGCACTGGCGTGGCGACTTCCTGCGCCGCCTGCAACACGATGCGCAGCCGGCTGACACGGCGCTTTTTGCTCTCGCACAGCAGCCTAAAGGCGTTTTCGACGACGACCACCGAGCCATCGACGATCAAGCCTATCGCTATCGCCAAGCCGCCCAGCGACATCAGGTTCGCCGACAGGCCGACTCGGTTCATGACGATGAACGTCACCAGCGGCGTGACCAGCAAGGTGCTGACGACGATCAGGCTAGAGCGCACATCGCCCAAGAACAAAAACAAAATCACCACCACCAGCACGACGCCTTCCAGCAGCACTTTGGTGACGGTGTGCAAGGCGGCGTCCACCAGTTCGCTGCGGTCGTAGTACGGCACGATTTTCAGGCCGTCGGGCAGCATGTTTTTGTCGTTGATTTCTTGGACGCGGGCTTTAATGCGGCTGACGACGTCTTTGGCGTTGCCGCCGCGCAGCATCATGACAATGCCGCCCACCGATTCGGTATAGCCGTTTTTCAGCACCGCGCCGACGCGCACTTCATGGCCGATTTTCACTTCCGCCAAGTCGTGGATATGCACCGGCACGCTGTTTTCCTCTTTCAGCACGATGTTGCCGATGTCCTCGACGCCGCGAATCAGCCCGACGCCGCGGATCAAATACTGCTCGGCGTAGTGCGGCAACACGCCGCCGCCGCTGTTGGCGTTGTTGCGCGCCAGCGCGGCGAAGATGTCGTTCAAGGCGATGCGGTAATGGCGCATGCGGTCGGGGTTGACCAGCACTTGGTATTGCTTGACGTAGCCGCCTTGCGAGTTGATTTCGGCGACGCCTTGGATGCCGCGCAGCAGCGGGCGCACCACCCAGTCCTGCGCCTCGCGGCGGCGCATCAAGTCGGCTGGCGTCAACGCCTTCTCGCCGTCGTCGGCACGATCCAGCGTGTATTGATACACCTCGCCCAAGCCGGTGGACACCGGGCCTAAGATCGGCATGACGCCTTCTGGCATGCGGGCGCTGACTTCGATCAGCCGTTCCATGACCAGTTGCCGGGCAAAATACACCTCGGTCTGGTCGGTGAACACCAGCGTGATGATCGACAGGCCGTTTTTGTTCAGCGAGCGCATTTCCTCCAGACCGGGCAGGCCGGTCATGGCGATTTCCAGCGGCACGGTGATAAAGCGCTCGACTTCTTCCGGCGAGCGCCCCGGCGCGTCGGTGGCGATTTGCACTTGCACGTTGGTCACGTCGGGGAAGGCGTCCACCGACAGCGAATTCACCGCCCGGACGCCAAACAGCACCAGCGCCAAGGCCAGCGCGACGATGACGATGCGGTTGTTCAGCGCGCCGCGTATCAATGCTTCGACCATGGCTTACTCCAGTTCCTTGCGCAGGCGCTCGGTGTTCAGATGGAAGCCGCCCTCGCTGACGACGCGGTCGCCGGCTTGCAGCCCACCCAACACTTGCCGCATGCCGCCTTCCTCCTGGCCTAGGCGCACCGGGCGCAGTTCAAACTGCGCCGGGCCGGTCTGCACGAACACATGGTCGCGGTTGTCGTCGCGCACCACGGCTTGGTCGGGCAGCACCAACTGCTGCGCGCCTTGTTTGCGGATCATCAAGGTCGCCAGCATATGCGGCTTGAGGACGCGCTGCGGGTTGGCGATCACCATGCGCACGGTGACGGTGCGCGTCTCCGGGTTGACGATATCCGAGACGTAAATCAGCTTGCCGCTGATGTCCGCGTCGGGCAGCGCGGCGATATCGGCGTCGGCTTGGTCGCCTTGTCTGGCCCAATGAGCCTGCTGCTCCGGCAGTTCCGCGACCAGCCAGACATTGGACAGGTCGGCGACGGTGTATAAGGCGTCGGCCGGCTGCACCACTTGGCCGACGGTGACGTTGCGCTCGATCACCGTGCCGTCCAGGCTGGCGACGATGGGCGTGAACGAATGGATGGCTTTTTCTTGGGCCAGCCGCGCCAAATCGGCCTCGCCCATGCCCAGCACACGCAGCCGGTCGGTGGCGGCGCGTAAGTCCACTTCGGCCTCGTGCAGCATGCCTTCGCGCTCCTGCAATTCGGCGGCGGCGATGACATCGGCCTGCAACAGCCGCCGGGCGCGGCTGACCGCCAATTGCCGCAGGTTGACCTGCGAAGCGGCTTTTAAATAATCCGCCTGCGCCATGCCCAGTTCGGTGCTGTTCAGCACCGCCAAGGTTTCGCCCTTGCGCACGGCCTGCCCCAATGTCGCGTTGGTTTCGACGATGCGGCCCGTCACCGTCGCGCCGATACGCGCCAGCCGTTGCTGGTTGAGTTCGACGCGGGCCGGCACACCGG
>JBJSYU010000057.1:0-2555 GCA_046089945.1 Candidatus Methylumidiphilus sp. | reverse complement strand
CTCGCCCCGTGGGGAGAGGGGGAGCGAGCAAAGACTTAATCAGAACTTCCTGAAGCGCTGTCGAAAGCCCGCCCGCCACCCGCCCAAAAACTCCCACACCCCTCCCATTACAACCCCGCCCGCCGCCCCTACAATGCGCCCATGTCGAGACGGCAACCGCCGCCGACCCCAGCCAACCACACACCGGGAGCGCCGCCATGAAAAGACTGCCTGAAACCGTTGCCAACCGCTTCACCGAACTGTTCGCCGCACTGCGCAACGCCGCCGACGACCTGAAAATGGCCGCCGCCGAAGCCAACCTGCTCGGCGACTTCTCGCGGGTGGAAGCCCTCAACGACAACTGCCGCCGCCTGCTGGCGCTAGACGCCGACATCAAAGCCAGCGTCAACGGCTTCGAGTCGCGCCAAGACACCCGCCCCGCCGTGCCCAACAAGCCGCACAAAAACACCCGCCACCGCACCCGCAAAGCCGGCGGCCGCCTGCGCGTCAAACTCGGCGACCAAGCCATCGAAGAAGCCACCATCGCCGAAACCTTCGTCAAAACCCTGCGCAGCTTCGGCCTAGAGCGCGTCGCCAAACTGAACAAAGTGCTGTCCTCGGTGCCGCTCGTCGCCAAAACCCCGGTAATCAACGGCTACCAATCGCAGAAACGCTGCGACGGCTGGTATGTCACCACCCACGTCAACCTGCAAAACGCCAGGGCGCTGCTGGAAGAAATCGGTCGGGCGCTGAACGTGCCGGTCAAGGTCGAATACGTCGAGCGGTGACCAACGCCGCAAACCGTTAAACTGACCGGCGACGCCAGCCCCACACCGCTGGCAATCAGCCACAACCTGATTGCCAGCAACGCAAGACGCAAGCGCCAAGCGCAAAACCTCAAGAGACCCCGAACATGACCGACACCCACACAATCTCCATCGCTGAACTGCAACAAAAAGCCGAAGAAGGTGATGCGCAGACGCAATTGGATTTGGCTTATCGTGTGCCAAAATTTTCGTAGTGTGCGCATCGCGCATACTGATTTATACAAAATAACGCTAAAACCGAAGGTAGAGACCATGAGCGAAAATAAAAAAGATATTCACTCGATCAATAAACAAAAAATGAACGATGTAATTGAACAAATGCGACGATCAGTGCATAGCCGGTACGACATACAAGCACATTTGGAAATAATTCAACAGCATGATTGTAAGTTCAGCAAAGATGAAATTTTAGAAATCCTCACCGGTTTTGCTGGCCCAGAATTTGGAGTGCATTTTACGCCAAACAAAATTGCTGAGTTGTTTTTGGAAATTGGCAAAATTTACGCTCCAAATACTGTTATTGACATTTGCTGCGGAACTGGAAATATTTTAAGACGCTTTAATAAAAAAGCCAAAACAGGCATAGATATAAATAATAATATTATCCAGCTTGCGCAATACATTGACTCAGATGCTAATTTTACGGTTACAAACACACTTACATATGACTTTGGTAATGCGAAATATGATCTGGTCGTTGGTCATTTACCGTTTAATGCAAAGACGGCTGATGGAAAGTTTTTAGAAACTGAGTTGATTCAAAAGGGGCTCAAACTACTTGATGAAAATGGCGTGGCAATTTTTGTCGTTTCAGAAATGATATTGATGGGAAGCGCATTAGCTGAATTCCGTCGTGAACTGCTGACAAATTTTGCTATAGATATAATAATAAGCTTACGTGCTGGAACTTTTTTTCATACAAGCATAAAAACAGTTATGCTTGTTATTAGAAATGGTCGATCAAAACAAGATATTTTTATGCCTGATTTTGACGGAAATCCAATGGCAATAATAGATGATTTTAAGATGCACCAAGGTAGTTTTTACCTTAAACCATCTGAAATTAAAGACCGGATGGATAGAAATTATTACTTGTCTCTGAAGTCTATCGAAGAAAAATTGATAGGACACAAGCTAATAAAGTTAGCTGAGTTATCTGAGATAATAAGAGGGAAGGCATTAGATGTAAATTCCTTTGCAACCAATGGAAAGTACATTTCTTTTAATCGAAAAGATAAAAACGGAAATAACTTTATAGATAGTATTCCTGATGACAGATGCCTATTAAGACAAGACGATATCGTTGTTTCGCTGCTGGGGCCAAACAATAAAATCTATTTCTATAATGAGAATGATGGCAGCACAGTCATTACTAATAACTACGCTATAATCCGGTCAGATAGCAATAAATACATAATATCTTATTTAAAAACAGAAGAGGGGCAAAATTTATTGCAACAACAAATTAACCGACATTTGGTTGGTACTGTTATGCCACACCTGACGATTGCAAGTCTGTCAAATATTGATATTCCGCTTTTATCTCATGAAGAAGTCAAAGAATTATTAGTAAAAGCCGATAAGAAAAACACTGAGCAGTGGAGGCTTTTACATGAAAGTTTTAAGTGTGTTGAAAAAAAGGATTATGATGGCGCAGAAGGATATATTAACCAAGCATTTAATGATGCCGATAATGAGCAGTCTCAACATAAGGGAATTTATTTGACACATATTCGCGCCAGAGAAGAG
>JBJSYU010000056.1:0-2583 GCA_046089945.1 Candidatus Methylumidiphilus sp. | reverse complement strand
ATCATCACCCTGTTCATCATGTTCCACCACGCCAATTTCCGCTTCCGGGGCGAGCGCCTGCTGGCTTGGCTGTTCATCGTGCCGCATTTGCACCGCAGGCACCACTCCACGCTGCGCCGGGAGCATGACAGCAACTATGGTGCCGTGTTCTCGTTCTGGGATCGGCTGTTTGGCAGTTTCGCCGTCGGCGAGCCGGCCGCCATTGGCCTCAAGGCCGTGCCGGGCATGGGAGTTTTCGCATTGATGAGATATGGCTTGACCTGCGCGTGGACGCCCAGTCCACAACCTGCGGCGGCGACCGCCGCCAGCCCGCAATATCTGCAACGGATGATCGCCGAGGCGGCCTACTACCGCGCCGAAAAGCGCGGTTTTGAACCCGGCCATGAACACTTCGACTGGCTGGAGGCGGAAAAGGAAATCCGCAGGCGGCTGACCGGCCAGCACGGCAAGCGGCATTTGCTGGGCTGAGCCTTTTAAGGAGGCGCTGATTAAGTCTTTACTCCCTCCCCCTTGCAGGGGGAGGGTTGGGGTGAGGGTCTTAAAATCCAATGGTTTGCCCCTCACCCTAACCCTCTCCCTACAGGGCGAGGGGGCTTATTCAGAGCTTCCTTAAGGCTTGGGGCGCATCCGGCATGCGCCCCAAAATCTCATGAACCCGCAGCCTGCCGATCCCGCACCGCCACCATCACCCGAAACGCGCAGCCGACTAAGTCCTCGCGGATCTCATGCTCCCAAAAGCGCAGCGGCAACCAGCCCAAAGCCGCCAGCGCCGCGTCTGCCGCCAAGTCGCGGGCGATGTTGCGGGTGAACTTTCGCATCCAAAAGCCCTGGTTAGACTGCGGCACGCGGCCATGCAGCGGGCAACCGTGCCAGAAACAGCCATCGACGAACACCGCCACCTTCGCCGCCGGGAACACCATGTCCGGCTTGCCCGGCAGCGCGTTGCGCAAACGGTAGCGCAGCCCCGCCGTCCACAAGGCTTTGCGCAACAGCAGTTCCGGCGTGGTGCCGGTCGAATGGATGCGCGCCATCAGGCGGCTGCGCGCCTCAGGCGTGAGGCTATCGGCCATTGCTATCTATGCCGATGCCGCCCGCCGCCACAACGGGGGCAGCGCTGCTGCGCATGGGGGTCTCCAACAAAAATTTCACCGCGCTGTCGCGCTTTCCCGCCGCAATCCGTTCTACAATTTTGCCACCCAAACAACAGGCGCAGGTGGCAACAGTGAGCAAATGGCGGATCGTCGGCATGGTCAATTTGGCGGTGGTGCTGGCTGTGGCAGGCGCTTTCCCCGCCAACGGGCAGGGCTTGCCGCCTGTGGCGGAGGTCGAGGCGCCCGGCGATGTGGAAGAACTGCGCGCATGGCTGAACCGGCGCAACCAGGAGCGCAAAAAGCTCGGTCTGGCCGTCCCCGAAACTCCGAAAAAGCGGGTCGCCGCGCTGGCCCCGCCGCCGCACCCGAAACCCCCACAACGGCCCGCCACGCCGCCGTCGGCAATTGCGGAACCAGCCGAAGCCGCAGCGGAGCAGGCGACACCCGTGCTGCACATCGGTCGCGGCCCGGATGGCCGCATCCATGTGCGCTACCTCCTCAAAGACGAAGGGCCAGACCAGGTGCAAGTGTACACGCCCGCAGACGAGGCTGAACCGTCAGCCGAAGACCCCGCCAAGTTGGAGCGCCTGACCGCGCGCGGCAAACGCGCTTGGCTGGCCGGCTCGGCGCTGCGCAGCCACCCCCATGCCCGCCGCGAGCGTTGACGCGGTGGCCGGCAACAATGCCGGCGCTACGAATACTGCGCAACATCAGTAAAATGCGATGGAATGCCTGCCCAAAAACGCAACAGCCCTGTCAGCGGGGAAGTGCCTTAGACAACTCCACAGGCAGCGCAAAATTGATGTTCTGGGAATCTTTGAGCAGAAAGGTCGTGATGCCAATAACCCGGCCATACTCATCGAACAACCCACCACCACTGGAACCCGGCGAGATTGCCGCCGAGGTTTGTATCAGGCGCAAGGATATGCCGTCCTTTTCCCGCAAACCCGACACCAAGCCCTCCGCGATAGTCAGTTCCAAGCCGCGTGGGGAACCGACGCTGTAAACCCGCTGGCCGGGCGCGACAGAGGCAAGACCGCCGATGTTGGCAATATGGGCGGGCAGGCCGACGGTGCTGAGAATACAGTAATCCATGGCTTTGCTGCCACGCACGGCGGTGGTTTCATACGAGTTTCCCCGATACATCACCACGGCGGTTTTCGCCTCTTCCAACACATGGCAATTGGTGGCGACCGTGTCACGGCCGATGACCACGCCGCTGCCTTGGCTGACGGCGTCGCGCTCGCGGTCAAACGCCATCACGACCACCACCGACTGCGAGGCGCGCCGGTATATCTCGGTGGGGCTAAGCGGGGTGGCCGACGCGGCGGGCGCAGGTTTATGAGAGGCGGCGGGGGCAGGTTTATGCAAAACGCGCGGCTTTGGCGATGGCCGGGTTTCTTCGGTATATTTTTGCACGAAGCCGTTAAGCTCGGCGGTTCTCGCCTGGGTTTCCCGTATCAGGCAGGGAATGTCGCCGCCGCATTGGGCG
>JBJSYU010000055.1:0-4054 GCA_046089945.1 Candidatus Methylumidiphilus sp. | reverse complement strand
TCCCGCTGGATGGATGACTTGCCTTGGCGGCATGTCTTCCTTTTTGCAGCGCCTTCAACAACTTAGAAGGCGGCGGGGAGTTTTGTCAGTCAACCAGGTTGCGCACTGCAATTCAAGGGCTAAATTGTTACATAGCAACACCGCGAGTTGCCAAGCATAGATTTTTTGTTTTCTTGCCTAGTTCAGTTATACCTGATACACGTCTAAATGTTGTAGCTCGCACTGGCAATGCAATTTTCGGCATACTTACATCAAGAATACATACCACTTGGACATTAGCAACATGCACATGGATAGGTGTTGGAAATGACCCGATTTATAACGCGCATTCATGCTTTGAAACCTTCCCCTTCCCCGAAGGCATATTAACCGACCCCGACCCCGACGCCCGCTTTCCCGACATAGCGGAAGCGGCCAAGCGCCTAGATGCATTGCGGGAAAACTGGCTAAACCCGCCCGAATGGGCAGACCGTGTGCCGGAAATCGTACCGGGTTATCCCGACCGCATACTAGCGAAACCCGGCCATGAAGCCGACCTAAAAACCCGCACCTTAACCAACCTCTATAATCAACGCCCCACGTGGCTAGATGATTGCCACAAGGCGCTCGATAAAGCCGTCGCCGACGCCTACGGCTGGACAGACTACACCCCCGAAACCCCTGACACCGAAATCCTAAGCCGCCTACTCACCCTAAACCGGCAAAGAAGCCAGCCCTAAACCCCGCCCGCCAGCCCGCCACAGGCACAAAAAACCCCGCGCAGGATTGGCGGGGTTTTGTGGGTCTTGCCGTGGCTGAATAGCTTAAGGCTTGCTGCGACGCCCCGTAAGAAACAACACAGACGGACGGTTAGGCATCGCTCAATTTTTTGAGTATGGACTTTGCAAGATTTTCGTTGATTTCATTATGGCGAGGCACCGGCTGGGATTGCTTGGTTGTTTGATTGGTGTACCAATCGTGCCGCCCGCCGTTGCGAACCAGAACGCAGCCCATTTGCTCAAGTGCTTTTATCAAGTCTCTCCTTTTCATTCAGGCAACCAATAGCTCCTCAACTTTGCGAATATACGGTATTTGGTTTGACTCAAGATCAACCAACAAAGACCTTAGGCTATCGGCGAGTTCTTCTTTGCTCATGCCTTGAGTCAAATAATCAGGATAGTCGTTGAGAAAACCTATAAAAAAGTCACCATCTTGCCAAAAAGTGAATTTGAGTGTTTTCATGAAGCTGCACCAATTGAAAATAAATGGTTGTGGAAGCCTAACCTGCCATTCTGCCGCCAGCCCATGCTTGGCCTTTGATGGCCGCATAGACTCCCCCAATAATGCCCGCCAAGCCAATTAAGGAGGGCGAAAACCTGCCCAACAAGGCGCTCTATAAATACTTTGGCCGGTTCAGGCGCAGTCCAAAGCCAGCTTTGGACTCCCCTTGCCGCATAAGGGGCGCATCATCCAGCGCCCCAACCGCCCATCTCACCCGCCCTTGCGGATCAAAAAACACAACACCCCATCATCTTCCGAGCGGTGTAGCAGGCCGTGGCCGGCTTGCTCGACGAACACGCCGAAATCCAACACGGCGGCGGGGTCGGTCGCCAGCACGCGCACCACTTGGCCGGCGTCCACCGCTTGCAGCGCTTTTTTCAGCCGCAGCAAGGGCAAGGGGCACATCAGCCCGCAGGCGTCCACGTCAAAGTCGAATTCCAGCGTTGTCTGCATTTCAGGTCTCCCGGCTTACAATAGGTGTCCGATTCTATCAAATGCGAACCGCGATGGATTATTTGCCGATTTTTTTCAAACTTGAGGGCCGGCCCTGCCTGATCGTCGGCGGCGGCGAGGTGGCGGCGCGCAAGGTGGCGACGCTGCGGCAGGCCGGCGGCATGGTGACGCTGGTGTCGCCGCGTTTGTGCGCGGGTTTGCATGCGCTCAGGGCGGCGGGGGACGTTGCGTGGCGCGAAAAGCTGTTTGCGCCGGAAGACTTGGACGGCTTCGCGCTGGTGATTGCCGCGACGGACGAGCGGGCGGTCAATGAAGCGGTGTTCGGGAGCGCCCAAAGCCGGAACATTCCGGTCAATGTCGTGGACTGCCCGGAACTGTGCAGCTTTATTTTTCCGGCGATAGTGGATCGTTCGCCCATCGTCGCGGCGATTTCCTCCGGCGGGGCGTCGCCGGTGTTGGCGCGGCTGCTGCGCATCAAGCTGGAGGCGCTGATTCCGCCGGGTTATGGCAGCTTGGCGGCGTTGGCCGAGCGTTTCCGGGGGCGGGTGAAAGCGGCGATAGCCGACGGCGAGGCGCGGCGGCGGTTTTGGGAAGACGCGCTGCAAGGCGATGTCGCTGATTTGGCGTTGGCCGGGCGCACGGAAGACGCCGCATTGCGCTTGGAGCAGCGTTTAATGGACATCGACACAGCAAAAACCGGCATGGTGTTTTTGGTCGGCGCCGGCCCTGGCGACCCGGATTTGCTGACTTTGCGGGCGTTGCGGCTGATGCAGGAGGCGGATGTAGTGGTGTACGACCGGCTGGTGTCGCCGGAAATTATGGCGTTGACGCGGAAAGACGCGGAGAAGATTTACGCCGGCAAGCAAAGCAGCAACCACACCCTGCCGCAGGCGGAAATCAACCAGTTGTTGGCGCGGCTGGCTAAGGCCGGGCGGCGCGTGGTGCGGCTGAAAGGCGGCGACCCGTTCATCTTCGGGCGCGGCGGCGAGGAGATCGAAACCTTGATGGCCGAGGGCATCCATTTTCAAGTGGTGCCGGGCGTCACCGCCGCCGCCGGCTGCGCGGCGTATGCCGGCATTCCGTTGACGCACCGCGACTATGCGCAGTCTTGCGCGTTTGTGACCGGGCATTTGAAGGACGGCGCGATTGAGTTGGACTGGGCGCATTTGGCCGTGCCGAACCAGACTTTGGTGATTTACATGGGGCTGCAAGGGCTGGAGCAAATCTGCGCCGGGCTGATCCGCCACGGCCGCCCGCCGACGCTGCCCGCCGCGCTGATCCAGCAAGGCACGACGCGGCAGCAGAAGGTGCTGACCGCGACGCTGGCGACTTTGCCGGACGTGGTGGCGCGCGCCGAGGTGAAGGCGCCGACCTTGGTGATTGTCGGCGAGGTGGTGCTGTTGCATGAGAAGCTGGCGTGGTTTGGCGGGGCTTAATCAGCGCTTCCTCAAGGCATATGGCGCAACACTGCGCCATATGACACAACCCTAATCGACGGCCCGCCACACACACGGCGGCTGCCGGCGAGGCTTAACAAGGTTTCCGCCCTTGCGATACTAGCAAGGTGGCGCTCCCGGCGCATTTCCCGTAGCTTCCGCATGGAGGTTATTGAGTGTTAAGGAATGTTTCTTGCTGGGCATAGCGCCGACAGCGTCCACGCCCGTGTTTGTTGGCGCTTGGCCGGTCTGTTACTGTTAAGCTTGGCCGGCCAGAAAGTCGGCGCACCCAGCCTAAAAACTTACCCCCGTAAACTTAAACATATTGAGGTTTTTCGACATGAACCAAACACTGAAACGCGCCGTTTGCGCCGCCCTTGGCGTCGTGGCGTTGAGCGGCATTTCCACCCAAGCCAGCGCGATCACGCCGCTTGCGCTCGACGGCGCGGCGGCCGCCAGCGTCATCCAAGGCGCGCAATCCTGGAACGGCAGCAACGACGGCTATTTGGGCTGGGCGCACAACTCTGACTGGTTTAGCCTGCTGGTGCCGTTCAGCGGCAATGTCAGCGTCACGATGACCGGCGGCGCCAGCAACATCCAGCCGGCGTTCACCGTGTGGAACAGCGGCAACGCGGAAGCCGTGGCGCCGGCCAGTGACCATTACAACCAAATCGGCAACACCGACTGGCTGTCCGCAAGCTTCGTCGGCTTCGCCAACAACAGCACAGACGCGCATTTCGGCAACGGCCCGTCCAATGTCGGGCTAGGCGGCTTGGCGGCGGCGGGCGGCGCCGTCGCCAGCGTCGGCACGAACGGCAGCGGCAACCAATTCGCCACGCTGACCTTCAACAACGCCACGCCGAACACCTGGTATGTGTTGGCGGCCGGCGGCAGCGGCGGCGGCA
>JBJSYU010000054.1:0-3698 GCA_046089945.1 Candidatus Methylumidiphilus sp. | reverse complement strand
GTGCTGCCGCCCGCACCATCGGCGATACAACGCAAGTCCGCATACTCGAAATGCTGGCCTGACGGACAGTCGCCAGCAGACGCAGTACAAGCGCCGGACGTTGATGAATACATATTAGACGGGCAGATGCCAGACGCTGGGCATACATCTTCACCAGCACCAGGCAAAGAATTCGGATTGCAAACACAGTCGCCATTAGAGCATTTTCCGGGCGAACCATCCGAGCCGCCCGCACCCTTTGCACCTGCCGCGCCGGGGTTGTCTGGCGTACCAGCAGCAGGAGAAGCAGGCGGTGTGCCGTTATGGTCTGGCAGGCCGGGCGGTGGCTTGGGGCCGTTCGGATCTGGCGGCGTAGGTTTAGGGCTGGCCGGGGGCTGGCCGGGCGTGGGCTGGGGCAAAGGTTTTGCGCCGACATGACCGCCGAAACATCCGCCCACGCCATTTACAGATCCCCAAACTTTGCCATCTGGGCAAGATTGCGGGCCGAGGCATCCACACGCATAAACATGATTGGAATCTGTAGCACAACCATAAACCTGGGGAGCAGTACAAGTGGGGTTAGCTTCACAATAGGGGGGAGTATCGGCAGGGCTATGTTTGTCGCCGACAAGATGAGTATTTGGGCCACATGTGGGTGGGTCAGCAATGCATCGTTTAAATTGAGCAGAATACACGCGACCAGCGGGGCATTGAGGGTCTACACACGAACGCCTATCAGACGAAAGCGACGCAGGCGGAGCGCAGAGCGGTGGAGTAAAACACGCGCCAGTGTTTTGATCGTGTTCAGCACCAACGCCGGGGCAAATGTCTGGCGTATCAGATGCACATAGACGAGGAGAATCAGAGTATTTCCGGCCCATCGTGCCGCAGGCAGGAATAGCGCAGGAATTACCGGCAGCGGTAGGTAATTGCGGGTCAGGGCATGTATAAGTAGAATCAGCGCGAACATCGACCCAGCCGCCCATATTTTGGCCGTTATATGTACAGATATAATGATAAAGTATAGAAGAAATATACTCACCATAATAATTGGATACACTTCCCGTCCAAGCACAGTTACCAAAAGATACTGCCGCAGTTTGTGGCGATGAATAAACAGTATTGAAGCCGACTATACGCCAGCCGGGTATAGTGCCGGATGCTGAAACAAGTTGGGGGCAGAGCGCCCCCAACAAAACGAGCAACAGAAAAAAAACGCGCATTACAGCCCGCCTGACGTGGACGAAAACCCGAGCGCGAACAACGCGACGAATAGCGACGCAAGGAGGGCTGTAGTTAGCATGGCGTTATTTCCGCAACCACTGGATAATTAACGTCATGCCAGTGCCGAGCGCGACAAGGCCCAAAACGCCAGCAATGACCGTTGTCACGGACGTATTACCCGCAGCAAACGCGGCAGTTATCGCAGTATCACGCGCCGAGGTATCGGCGAGAGCGAGCGCGGGGGCCAACAGCAGCAGCACTGCAAAGGCGGTTTTGTCGAATTTGTCTAAGGTTTTCATGTTTTCACCTATTAACGGAAAAAGCGGAATGCCACCGCATGAGCAGAAAGCTAGTATTTAAAAGCTAGTATTTAGCTGCCATATTTCCAAACTCGGAATATCATCCCACCCACAGCGCCAGTAACCCACACCATGATTAAAGATATATCGATGATGGAAAACAGGCTCAAGTCAAACTGAAATAGCTCAATCAGCAATGCGCGGAGCGCGTCTATCGACGCGGACAACTGTTGCGCAGTGTCGATGCTCTGCCACGGCTCAGAGCAAGTTGGGATGTTGCCCGGATACGTTAGAGTCCCAGGACATGAAGGCGTTAGAGACATGCTAGGCAACGCCAAATTTGCGGGCTTTCTCAACTAGCGGCGGCGGGTTTGAATCTGTAGCGCTGGCGCTAGGGAAATCGTGCGGGGCATCAAACGTGGCAGCAGTGTCAGCAGGCAGTGAAGAAGCGACATCGTTGCCGGGGTTGAATAGTTGCGGATTAACGCCGCCCTGCTCCGCAGGTTGGAAAAACCAAACGATATCGCCCCTGTCGCCCTTCATGAATGACAGATTTACTAGGCACCATTGCCCAACCATTTGTCGCAATTGCTGATGCGCACCTTGGCGCAGATGGGTTTCTTTAAGCGGGCAGATATGTAGCGCCGTGTTTCGTCTTTCAGAATGCAGGCGAAAAGATACGTTGACAATGGGAGAAGGCACTTTAGTTACTTGATCGTATGCAGTGCCTTCTTCGAGTTCCAAAATTTTAACGACGACGCGCATGGTTATATCCTAAGTCAGTGAATGTAAAAAGTCGGACATTGCGGCGGGATTAGATTCCGCAAGATTCAAAACATAGGGCTGTAAATCGCGTTCATAAAGAATTTTCCATTGCCTTTCTGTGATTTCCGCGAGCAAATCGGCTTTGTCTTCTGAATCATTGGCTAATGCGGCATCTGAAGCCATGGCGATAAATTGAGATATAAATTTGGAAGCAAATAGCTGGCGTTTGCCTTGGAATGCGCGGGCATAATCAATAAATAGTTGCTCATATTTACGTGATTCACGGGAATTGATGTAGGGGCTAAACACGAGGCGGAGCATATCCCACGGCGTGATTGAGTCAACGCGGCTTGATTTGATGTAACTGCGCACCACTTCTGACGATTTTCCCCAATGGTTGGATTTAGATAGGTAAGAGCCTGCCATATCGCCCGAATCAATACGCAATCCGTGATCGTCGGAAGGCATAGGCAATCCCACTGCAATACAAGAGTTTTGCCAAATCTCCCGCAAAATCAATTCCACATCATACGGGGGCGGGGAATTGGGCTGCATGAATAGAAGGGCATGAATGTGCGGATGCCAGCCATTGCGGCCGTACGTGATTTCAACAGAGCGGACAGTACCAAGGATGCCAGATTTCAGCCGAGCGGCGCGGCCCTGCCGGGTGTCGGTGGTTTTGCGCCACGCAGACAGAAGAGCGGAGAGAATAGCGGGCAAATCGTCGCCCAGTCCGTGAGGAAATGTGCCGGTAAACAAAAAAACGGGGCAGGCCTGTGACTGCCATTCGTCGCAGGCCGTTTGAATGCGAACGCGGCGGCGTTCCGAGATTTTGGCAGAGCAAATAGGGCAACACCAAACAGAGGCACAACGATAAACGCCCGAAACAAATGCGCGTTGATGGCGTTGCGAACGAAAAACGGCAACGCCACGGATGCCGGGATTTTTTGTAAGCGAGCAAGACGCGGTGGGGCTAAACGGCAGCAGACGGGCAACGACAGAGCGCAGCGCCCAGCGTTCGGCGCGAGCGGCAGAATGATCGTATGGAGAAACGGGGTTTTTCATTAACTTTTAAGCCGATGCAAAAAGTAAAAGCAGGCCAAAACAGATAAGCAGAATAAAGCCGACCAAATTAGCATATCTGCAAACTCTCAAAAACAAATCAAGTAACATTGTGAAAAACATTTTGAAAATTCCCGGTTAACCCCCGCCGGGTACGGGTTGCCTGATTTTCGGCCATTTGGCAACGCAAACATTGTGCGGTTAGTGGCCCACATTAACATCCAAGTGGGGGATTTTTCTCCGTGTTACTAGCGAGCATCTTGCCCTTAAGAGTATTGGAAAAACGGACGGATTTTTAATAATCTACTGAAAATCAATGTTTTACGCGGGTTGTTTAGCGGTGTTGGCGTCGCTTTTAAGAGACAAAAG
>JBJSYU010000053.1:0-4773 GCA_046089945.1 Candidatus Methylumidiphilus sp. | reverse complement strand
CGCACCACGCTGCGGGTGTGCAGGTAGCCGATCACCCCCACCGCCAAGGCGCCCGCCACTGGCGCCAAGCCCCAAAATTCCCAATGGAACTTCGGGGTCAGGTCAAACACCCGGCTGAACAATGCCCAGGCGATGGCTTCGCTGGCGGCGGCGGCGAGCAGGCCGGACAACAATCCCAGCGCGGCGAATTCCATGCCTAAGCTTTTGCGCAGCAGCCCGCTGCCGGCGCCCATCGCCCGCAGCAGCGCGTCTTCGCGCAGCCGCCCGTCCAAGGTGGCGCGCACCGCCGCGAACAGCACGGCAAAGCCTGCCGCCAGCGCAAACAACAGCACAAACTCAATCGCTAAGGTGATTTGCTGGAGAATGGCTTGGAACTGTTTCAGCAATTGCTCGACCTCCAGCAGCGTCATCGCCGGAAAGCGCTTCGCCAAGGCCACCAGATCGGCCTTATGCCCAGCCGGCACATGGAAGCTGGTCAGCCAGGTCGCCGGATAGCCGTCCAGCGTCCCCGGCGAAAAAATCATGTAGAAATTCGGCCGCAGCGTGTCCCAGCGCACACTGCGCAAACTGGTGACGGTTGCCGTCAGCGCTTGCCCGCCGATGCTGTAGCTGAGCGTGTCGCCCAACTGGATGTTCAGGCTTTCCGCCAGCTTCGCCTCCACCGACACCTGCCCCGGCGCGGCGGCCTCCCCCCACCAAGCGCCGCCGGTTAAAGGGTTGTCGGTCGGCGGCGCCGCAGCCCAAGTCAGGCTCAGTTCGCGGTTGATCGCGCCTTCGCCCTGCGAGTCCTTGTGCGCAAGGCTGTGCGCATCCACGCCATTGATCGTCATCAGCCGACCGCGCACCACCGGGAAAAAGGCACTGCTGGTCATGCCATGTCCGGCGGTGAAGTCTTGGAAACCCGGCAAGTCGGCCTCGAACAGATTCAGCGCGAAATAATTCGGAGCGTCCGCCGGCAACTGCCGCCGCCATTCCTGCACCAGTTCCGTCCGCACCAGCAGGCTGACCAGCATCGCCGTCATGGTCAGGCCAAAGGCCAAAATCTGCGTCAGCCCCAGGCGCGGCTGGCGGGTCAGGTTTTGCAGACCAAAGCGCCAAGGCAGGCTTAAGAAGGGCAACAGCCGCCGCGACAGCCGCAAAAGGCCCAGCACCGCCACGCCTGCCACAGCCAGCACCGCCAACGCGATGCCCAGCACGATGGCGGTCATGCGCCCGTCGCCGGTGTAGCGCCAGATCAACAGGCCCAAAGTCGCCAAGGCCAAGCCGTACACCGTCCACGCGCTGGACGGCAGCGGGGCGAGGTCGCGGCGCAGCACCCGCAGCGGCGGCAGGCGTTTCAGCCGCAACACCGGCGGCAGCGCGAAGCCGAACAGCACAAACAGCCCCGCCGCCCAGCCGAACAACGGCGCATGCCAAGCCGGGGCGACCAGGGCATGCGGCAAAATCCCTTGCAGCCACCACGCCACCCCGGCCTGCGCCAAATAGCCCAAGGCGCAGCCGACCAGACTGGCGACGCCGCCTATCGCCAGATATTGCGCCGCATGGATCAGCAGCACGTCGCGCTCGCGCGCCCCCAGGCATTTCAATAAGGCGGTGAGGTCGTAATGGCGCTCGGAATAGCGCCTTGCGCTCATTGCGATGGCGACACCGGCAATCAGCACGATCACCGTGCTGCTCAAGCCCAGATAGCGCTCGGCCCGCGCCAGCGCGTTGCCCAGTTCCGGGCGGTCTTCATGCACGTCCAGCAAGCGCTGGCCGGGGTGCAGCAGCGGCTTGACCCAGTTTTTGAGCGCGCGGATGGCGTCGTCCCCGCCGGCGAACAGCGCGTAGTAATGCGCGTTGCTGCCGGCCCCCAGCACACGGGCGGCGTCCAAATCGGCCAGATTGAACAGGATGCGCGGCGACAGGCTGTACAAATCGCCGCGCCGGTCTGGCTCGTGGGTGATGATGCGGGCCAGCTTGAGCGTCTTTTCGCCCAAGGTGACGCTGTCGCCCAACGACAGCTTCAATGTGTTCAGCACCCGCTGATCCACCCAAGCCGTGCCGGGTTCAGGAATGCCATCGGCGGCGGTTTCGGCGGCGATATCGGTCAGCGTGGCGCGCAATGTTCCGCGCAAGGGATAGCCGCCGCCCACCGCCTTGGCGCCGGTCAGCAGCATTTCGTCATGTTCCACCAGCACACTGGGGAATTCCACGCTGCGCGTCTGCGCCAAGCCCAGTTCGGCGGCTTTGGCGAACCAATCGGCGGCCGGCGGCTCGTGGCCGCTGACCACCAGATCGGCGGCGATGAATTCCGCCGCCTGCGTCTCCATCGTCCGCGTCAGCCGGTGGCCGAACAGGCTGACCGCCGTCGTGCCGGCCACCGCAATCAGCAAGGCCAAAGCGAGGATGCCCAACTCGCCGCTGCGCCAATCGCGCAGCACCAGCTTCAACGCCAGCCCCAGGCAGGTGGATGCTTTCATGCGCTGACCCGGTCGGCCACAAAGGGATTGCTGCGGCGTTCCTCGCGGAAGGTGGAGCGCGGGCCGTGGCCGGGGATGAACGTCACATCGTCGCCCAAAGGCCACAGCCTGCCGGTGATGGAATCAAGCAACTGGCGCAGGCTGCCGCCCGGCAAATCGGTGCGCCCGATGGCCCCCCGGAACAGCACGTCGCCGACCAAGGCCAGCCGGTCGGCGCGGTGGAAAAACACCACATGCCCGCGCGTGTGGCCAGGGCAGTGCAGCACCTCCAACACTTCCGCGCCAAAACTAACCGTGTCGCCCTGCGCCAGCCAGCGGTTGGGGACAAACGCGGGCGCGGGCGGAAAGTCGAAGGCTTGGCAATGCTTCGGCAGGTTTTCCAGCAAATTGCGCTCGGCTTCGTGCGGGCCTTCGACCGGGATGGCAAAGTAAGCCGCCAATGCCGCCGTGGCGCTGACATGGTCGAGATGGCCGTGGGTCAGCAGGATTTTCACCGGCCTGACGCCCAGCCTGGCCACCGCCTCCAAAATCAGCGGCACATCGCCGCCGGGATCTACGATGGCCGCTTCCAGGCTGGCTTCGCACCACAGCAAGGTGCAGTTTTGACGGAACGGGGTGACGGGGATGGTGAGGGTTTGCATAGGGCTTGCGGTTCGTGTGGGATAGAGAAGGTTTCAATCGTCGCTGGCTTTGCCAGCCCCGCCGTCGCGCCATGCGTCCAAGCGGGCCAGCAGATTGCGCCTGAATTCGTCGAAGTTGTAGCTTTCTTGCAGCGCGTCGGCGACAGCGGCCAGCACGGTGTTGTGGCATTGCAGCCAGCCGTCCACATGGCGCTCATGCTCGGACAGCAAATCGGGCAGCGTGGCGAGGCTGGCTTGCCGCCATTTGTCGCCCTCGACCGGCGGCGCGGCGGGCTTCGGCGTGTCTTTAGCTTGCGGCGGGCGGGTGACGGCGGCCGACACGGTGTAATAGTCGGTGAGGTCTTTCAGCCGCTTTTGGTTGTCCGGCTCGGCCAGATAGCTGTCCAGCGCCGCCACCGCCCAAGCCGGGCAGTTGCGGCTGCTGCGTTTGTCCGGTTCGGCCAGCCAGGCGCGCACGGCGCGGTGCGTGACGTGGTTGCCGGACACTTTGGCAATGATCTCGGCGGCTTGGAAAGGGTCGCCGATCAGCGGGTTTTTGATGAGTTCGGCCAGTTCCGCGCGCAGGCTGGTTTGATCCAGCGCCTCCATCACCTGCGGCCACAGCGCATCCTTCATCGCGCGCAATTCTTCCGCTGTCCGCAGTCCCGCACCGGACAGCGGCGCCAGCGTCACTGCCATGCCGCCTGCGTCGTCGCCACCCAAGGTGACGGCGAACTGTTCGCCGGTCTCCACCAGCGTGGCGATATTGTTGGACACCGAGTATTGCCAAGCCATGCCGGATTCCCGATGGCTTAGGCCAAAGGCGCCAGCAACGCTTGCAACAGCCGCGCCAAGTCGGCCATGCCCAGCCGCAGATTGTCCTCGATTTCCGCCATGCTGATGTC
Source organism: Candidatus Methylumidiphilus sp. (assembly GCA_046089945.1). Taxonomy (GTDB): domain Bacteria; phylum Pseudomonadota; class Gammaproteobacteria; order Methylococcales; family Methylococcaceae; genus Methylumidiphilus. The sequence continues at coordinate 786 of JBJSYU010000053.1, read as the reverse complement.
GCGGTCGGTCTTGCCGGCCGCCCAGTTGGCGACGACCGCGCAACAGGCGTAGTCCAAGCCCGCCTCGCGCGCCAGCGCCGCCTCCGGCATGCCGGTCATGCCCACCACATCGCAGCCGTCGCGCTCCATCCGGGTGATTTCCGCCGGGGTTTCCAAGCGCGGGCCTTGCGTGCAGCCATACACGCCGCCGTCCACGACCCGCAAGCCCGCACGAACGCCCGCGTCCAGCAGTCGTTCGCGTAGCGCCGGGGTGTACGGTTGGCTGAAATCGATATGGGTGACATGCGCCAAATCGTCCTCGAAAAACGTGCCGGCGCGGCCGTGGCTGTAGTCGATCAACTGGTGCGGGACGCACAGCTTGCAAGGCCCCAAGTCGGCGCGGATGCCGCCGACGGCGGCGGCGGCGATGATGGAGCCTACGCCTGCGTCTTTCAATGCCTGGATGTTGGCGCGGTAATTGATGCGGTGCGGCGGGATCGTGTGCTGTTCGCCGTGGCGGGCGATGAACACGATATCCGCGCCATACAAACGCCCATGGATCAAATCCGAGGACGGCCGGCCCCAAGCCGTTTCGACCGCTTCGCGGCGCAGTTCAATGAACGCCGGCAGCCGCGTCAATCCGGTGCCGCCAATAATCGCCAGTTCTGCCATCGCTTCAACTCCCCTTGCAGGCGTAAATGCCCGGCGCATTGCGCAAATAGTTTTTGTAGTCCATGCCGTAGCCGAACAAATAGCGGTTGTCCGCCTCCAGGCCGACGAAGTCGGCGCGGCAGGGGCGTTCGCGGC
>JBJSYU010000052.1:0-9138 GCA_046089945.1 Candidatus Methylumidiphilus sp. | reverse complement strand
CGGGCGTTTTCGCGGGTCGACCGTGGCGACCCGCTCGGCGATGGCGCGGATATGCTCCGGCGTCGTGCCGCAGCAGCCGCCGACGATATTGACGATGCCAGCCTTGGCCCAGCCTTCGATTTCATCGGCCAGCATGTCGGCGGTTTCATCGTAGCCGCCAAAGGCGTTCGGCAGACCGGCGTTGGGGTGGGCGGAGACGTAGCAGTCACAGACGCGCGACAATTCCTCGACGTACTGGCGCAATTCCTTGGCGCCGAGCGCGCAGTTGAGGCCGAAGCTGATCGGCCGGGCGTGCGACAGCGAATTCCAGAAGGCCTCGGCGGTCTGGCCCGAGAGGGTGCGGCCGGAGGCGTCGGTGATGGTGCCTGAGATCATCACCGGCAGCGTGAAGCCGTGGTCGTCAAAGAACTGCTCGACCGCGAAAATCGCCGCCTTGGCGTTCAGCGTGTCGAAGATGGTTTCAATCAACAGGATATCCGCGCCGCCGTCCACCAACCCACGGGTGGACTCGGTGTAATACTCCACCAGTTCGGCGAAGGTCACATTGCGGCAGGACGGGTCGTTGACGTCGGGCGAAATCGACGCGGTGCGGCTGGTCGGCCCCAACACGCCGGCGACAAAGCGCGGCTTGGCCGGATTTCTAGCGGTGAACTCCTCGGCCAGTTGCTTGGCCAGCCGCGTGGCGGTGACGTTCAGCTCGTAGACCAGATCCTCCATGCCGTAGTCGGCCATGCCGATGCGGTTGGCGTTGAAGGTGTTGGTCTCCAGAATGTCCGTGCCGGCCTCCAGATAGGCCCGCTCGATGGCCTGGATGATCTGCGGCTGGGTCAGTGCCAGCAAGTCGTTGTTGCCTTTAAGGTCTTTCGGCCAGTCGGCGAAGCGCTCGCCCCGGTAGTCCTTTTCGGCCAGCTTGTAGGTCTGGATCATCGTGCCCATGGCGCCGTCGAGGAACAGGATGCGTTCCGCCAGGCGGCGCTTGAACAGTTCGGTGCGTAAGTTGCGGTCAGTCATGTCGGCGGATCTTCTATCGTTAAGAGGGCTTAAGCAAATGTGCGCATTTTAACAGGCAAGGCTTGGGCCACTGAATTTTTTGATGATGGGCTTTGGGTCGGCGGCGGAATTTGACGGTCGCCGAATCCCATGGCGCGGCGCAAGCGGTGTCTGGCGAGCAGATACGTGGCCTATGTGCGGTTAGCTTGCCGCCTTGCTTCCCGGTGTTTTTTTCTATAAAATCCATGGCAAATTTGATCCTAGGCATATCTTTTTTTACTATCCTAAAGAAATCGATCTTATCTAATGAAGATATCCTGCCATGAACAACTAGAAGCGATTGATCCATATTTTATTGATGTTTTTAAAGAGGCAGAATGCGCTAGTTTTGATCTAAGCTATAGTTGGTTTTCAAACTTAATCAGCACCACACTAAAGCCCGGCGACAGGGTTAATATTATATCCGCCGAGGACGACAGCGGAAAATTGGTGGTTTTGCCCATGCGCTATGAGGAAAAAGCGGGGGGGGCAAGAAAAATTCATGCGCTGGTCAACTGTTACACCTCATTGTATTCCCCTTTGGGCTCCGGCTGTGGAAGCCACTCTTTATTGGCCCAGGCTTTGCGCGGGCTGCTGGAGGCTGGCCCAGATTGGGACATCGTGGACTTTAGCCCCCTGGCCACCGACGCGCATTCTTTTGACGCGCTACACCAAGCCTTGCGTAGTGTAGGTTTTCTCCCGTTCAAGTATTTTTGCTTCGGCAATTGGTATTTGCCCGTCAACGGGCGCTCCTATGCCGAGTACCACAAAAGCCTTCCCTCACGCCTGCAAAACACCATTAAACGCAAAACCAGCCATTTTCTATCCACAGGCGCGGCCCATCTGGTCATCATCACAGATGAAGACGATATAGAACAAGGCATTGCCGACTACAGCAAAGTGTATTCGACCAGTTGGAAAAAGCAAGAGCCATTTCCCGATTTCATACCCGGTCTGATACGCATGGGCGCACACCAAGGCTGGCTGCGCTTGGGGCTGGCCTATTTCCATGAACAGCCCGTGGCTGCGCAAATCTGGATGGTTTCGCATGGCCATGCCGCTATCTTCAAGTTGGCCTATGATGAAGATTTCGCGTCATACTCCGCTGGCACTATTCTGTCTGCACATATGATGCGGCACGCGCTCGATGTGGACAAAGTTGAGGAGGTAGACTACCTTATCGGCGACGACGCCTACAAGAAGGACTGGATGAGTCATAGGCGCGAACGCTGGGGCATAGTCGCCTACAATCCGCACACTATTGTCGGCCTTGCGGGTGCCGCAACCCAAACTTTAAGCTGCATTAGAAGAAAATTAGTATCCTACGGGAACCACTCTTGATGCCAAATCTGATAACCAGCCTAGAGTCTAGCCCAGCGGTCGGCGCAATACCCTCCAGCCCATCTATTCCTGTGCGCCCTGTACTGTCTTTGGCGGTGTTTGGCCGCGATACAAGGCATTGCGGGTCGGTGCTGGAGGCGGGGCGGGTCAAAACCACCTTCAATGCCCGTGCGGCATTGGCCCTTGCCTTGCGGCACGCCAAAATCGGACGTGGGGATAGTGTGCTGATCCCTGCTTACCACTGCCCGGCGATGGTTTCGCCTTTGGCATGGCTAGACATACAGCCCGTGTTTTACCCCATATGCCCCGACACTTCGGTGGATATCGAAGCCTTGGCCCATTGCCTTAAGCCGGAAACCCGCGCTTTGCTGGCTGTCCATTATTTCGGCTTTATCCGAGATATGCGGCTATTGCGCGCGTTTTGCGATCAGCATGGTTTGGTGTTGATTGAAGATTGCGCACACGCCTTTTTCGGCAATATAGATGGCCAGGCGTTGGGTGGGCAAGGCGACTACGCGATAGCCAGCGTGATGAAGTTCTTGCCGATTGACCAAGGCGGCTGCCTAGTGTCGGCCAAACACTCGCTGGAAGATATCGAAACACGCCCCGGTGGGATTTTTGCCCAGTTGAAATCTGCCGTCAACACGGTTGAATTCGCTTGCGAATATGGCAGGCTACCCTGGATTAAGTGGATATTGCAGGCAAAAGACTGGGTGTGGGGACGGCTGAAACCGCGCCCCCTAAATTTGGCCGCAGCCCACCAGGCGACCGAGACTTGCATGGAGGAAGGAGGCAGTCCGGAGGACTATATTTTTGATCCACGCCAGTTTGGCATCCGCATGCCATGGACGGCGCTGGCCATTATGCGGACGATGTCGTTTTCCCGCGCCTGCGCCCGCCGCCGGGCCAATTACCTACGGCTGTTGGCGGCTTTGCGCGACATTCCGGGGGCGCGGCCTTTGTTTGCCGAGTTGCCGGAAGGAGCCTATCCGCAGGTGTTTCCCATGGTCATGGACGCGCCGGAAACGGCCTTTGCGGCGCTCAAACGCAAGGGAGTCCCCATTATCCGGTTTGGCGAGTTTCGCTGGAAAGGCGTGGACGCTTCGCTCTGTCCAGTCGCAGACGAGTATTCGCGCCGAGTGTTCCAGTTTCCCTGCCACCAGTCGCTGACCGACCAAGAAATTAGCTGGCTGATAGAGGCTGTGCAGGCTGTTCTTAAGCCTGCCGAGTGACTGCGCTTTCCCACATATACCGCATTGTGCGACTTTCTTTGAATACCGACAGGATATAGATTATGGACTGGCATTTTGTTTCAGCCAACTCATTTGGCTTGCACCGCGAAGCATGGGACAGCCTCAATCGCCAGACTAGCAATTCGCCGCTCTTAGAAGCGCGCTTCATCGAACCGTTCCTCAAGCATCTCGCCAACGGCAACGAACAGCTGGCAATAGCTGGCGACATCAGCAACCCCATTGCCATGAGTATCCTCACGCAGAGGAAATTTGGCGTTTGGTCTAGCTTCCAGCCCGCTCAAGCGCCTATCGGATTCTGGGTTTCAACTCCCGGAACAGCCATTGAGGAGCTGCTTGCCTCATTGGCGGTGGCCTTGCCTGGAATAACCTTAATCTTGGGCATTAGCCAGCAAGATCCCCTGTTGCTGCGGCGGCCCGCCGACCACGGGCGTCTGGCTACCATGGATTACATCACAACCGCGCACATTGAAGTTGACCGGTCGTTTGAGAATTATTGGGCCGCACGCGGCAAGAATCTTCGCCACAACTTGAAACGCCAGCGCAATCGCTTGGAACGGGAAGGCGTGGTGACACGTATCGAGGTTTTAGACCGACCGGAGGACATGGCTGATGCGGTGCGCCAATATGGCGAGATGGAATCATCAGGATGGAAGAGTTCCGAGGGGTCGGCGGTGCATATCGACAATGTGCAAGGCACGTTCTATGCCGATATGCTTTCGTCTTTTGCAGTCACTGGCCATGCCCGTGTCTATTCATATTATTACGGCGACAAACAGGTGGCCAGCGATTTGTGTATTTTGGGCGCAGGCAGTTTAATCATTTTGAAGACGACCTATGACGAGTCGATTGAAGGCTCTTCGCCGACAATGCTGATGCGGCAGCAGATGTTTCAAATGATTTTTGCGGAGCAATCGATACGGCGCATCGAATTTTATGGCAAAGTCATGGATTGGCACACCAAATGGAGCGATGCGTATCGTGTCATGTACCATGTCAATTATTATCCCTGGCAATGGGTCAAAACCGTCAAAACCTTGCTTTCCCGAAATAATGCAGCGAAGGTGCCGGGGCGCTCGGAAACAAGCCTTCGCCCAGATTCGCAACAAAGTTTGGATCAACTGGATTAGTGGCGCAGTATATGAAAAATTTGGTGCACGGGTTATTTCTTGCGGCGGCTGCGGACACGCCTGGCGCGCTGGCTCTCAAAGAGGGTGCGCTGACAATGGATTATCAGGCGTTGGCACAGGCCGTGGATGAGGCGGGCAATGTATTCCTGTCCTTAGGGTTGCTGCGTTCGGAGCGCGTGGCGGTTTATTTGGAAAAGCGCATCGACACGGTGCTGGCTTTGTTTGGCGCGGCGGCGGCGGGCGGCGTGTTTGTGCCGGTGAATCCGCTGCTGAAACCGGAGCAGGTCGGCCATATCCTGACCGACTGCAATGTGCGGATCTTGGTGACTTCGGTCGAGCGGCTGGAGTTGCTGCGCCCGATACTGCCGCATTGCCGTGATTTGCGCAGCGTCGTGCTGGTCGGCGACAAGCCCGCCGATCCTATTCCCGGCGTGGAAACCGTGCGCTGGTCGGAACGTGGGCAGGTTTCCCGGCAAACGCCGCACCGCGTCATCGACGCCGACATGGCGGCGATTTTGTACACCTCCGGCAGCACCGGCCGACCGAAAGGCGTGGTGCTGTCGCACCGCAACATCGTCGCCGGCGCCGACAGCGTGTCGCAATACCTGGAAAACCATGGCGCTGACCGCATTTTGTCGGTGTTGCCGTTGAGCTTCGATTATGGCTTGTCGCAACTGACCACGGCGTTCCGTAGCGGCGCCTGCGCGGTGCTGATGAATTATCTGCTGCCGCGTGACGTGATCCGCGCCGTCGCCCGCGAACAGATCACCGGCCTCGCCGCCGTGCCGCCGCTGTGGATTCAGTTGGCGCAATTGGATTGGCCGGAGGGCGTGGACGGCCATTTGCGCTACATCACCAATTCCGGCGGGGCGATGCCGACTGCGACCTTGGCCGCGCTGCGGGCGAAGCTGCCGAAGATGCGGCCGTTTTTGATGTATGGCCTGACCGAGGCGTTCCGCTCGACGTTCCTGACGCCGGAGGAAGTGGACCGCCGCCCGGAATCCATCGGCAAAGCCATCCCCAACGCCGAAATCCTGGTGGTGCGCCCGGACGGCACGCCCTGCGCCCCCGGCGAAGAGGGCGAACTGGTGCATCGCGGCGCCCACGTGGCCTTGGGCTATTGGAACGACCCAGAAAAAACCGCCGAGCACTACAAGCCGGCGCCGGGCCATTTGGCCGGCCTGCCGATCCCGGAAATGGCGGTGTGGTCGGGCGACACCGTGCGCATCGACGACGAGGGCTTTTTGTATTTCGTCGGCCGCCGCGACGAGATGATTAAAACCTCCGGCTACCGCGTCAGCCCGACCGAGGTCGAAGAAGTGGTCTATGCCACGCAGGTTGTCACCGAAGCCGCCGCCGTCGGCGTCGCCCATCCGGTGCTGGGCCAGGCCGTGGTGCTGGTGACGTATGCGCCGCAGCGCGACGCGGCGGCGGAGCAGCGCATCCTCGACGAATGCAAAAGGCAACTGCCGGCGTTCATGGTGCCGACCCAAATCGTCGCCCACGCCGAACCCTTGCCGCGCAACCCCAACGGCAAGATTGACCGCAAGCGGCTGGCCGGGGATCTGGCCGACTTGTTTGAGGGCGGCGCATGAACATCACCCACCAACACCCGTTCCCGCTGGCGTTTTCTGTTGCAAACAACACCCTGCTGGTCGGCGGCGTCCCGCTGCCGCTGCTGGCCGAGCGCGTCGGGCAGACGCCGTTTTACGCTTACGACCGCAACCTGCTGACTGCCCGCGTCGCCGCGCTGCGCGCCGCGTTGCCGGAAGCTATCCACCTGCACTACGCCGTCAAAGCCAACCCGATGCCGGCCGTCGTGCAGCATATGGCCGGGTTGGTGGACGGCTTCGACGTGGCCTCCGGCGGCGAATTGAAAACCGTGCTGGACACAATGATGCCGCCGGACAAAATCAGTTTCGCCGGGCCGGGCAAATCCGTGCGTGAGCTGAAACAGGCGGCGGCGGCGGGCATCGTCGTCAACTTGGAGTCGGTGCGGGAATTGGAGCGGCTGGCCATGGCCGGGGCGGAACTGGGCATACGCCCGAAGGCGGCGATCCGCGTCAACCCCGACTTTGAATTGAAAAGCTCCGGCATGAAGATGGGCGGCGGGCCTAAGCAGTTTGGCGTGGACGCAGAACTTGTGCCGGAATTGCTCGGTTATCTGCGCGATTTGGATGTGGCGTTTTACGGCTTCCATATTTTCTCCGGCTCGCAAAACCTGCGCGCCGAGGCGATTATCGACGCGCAAACGAAAACCTTCGCGCTGGCGCGGCGGCTGGCCGAAGGCGCGCCGGGGCCGTTGCGTTTGCTGAATTTGGGCGGCGGCTTTGGCATCCCCTATTTCCCCGGCGAGCAGCCTTTGGACTTGGCGCAGATCGGCGAGCATTTGGCCGGACTGTTGCCAGAGGCCCGCCGCGATTTCCCCGAAGCCGAGTTTGTCATCGAATTGGGCCGGTATCTGGTCGGCGAGGCTGGGGTGTATGTGTCCCGCGTCATCGACCGCAAGGTTTCCCGTGGGCAGGTGTTTCTGGTCGTCGATGGCGGCTTGCACCACCACTTATCCGCGTCCGGCAATTTCGGCCAAGTCATCCGCAAGAATTACCCGGCGCTGGTCGGCAACCGAGTATTGGCCGAGACGGCGGAACTGGCTTCCGTGGTCGGCCCATTATGCACGCCGCTGGATGTGCTGGCCGACAAAATGGAACTCGGCCATGCCGAAGAAGATGATTTGATTGTGCTGTTCCAATCCGGGGCTTACGGCTTGACGGCCAGCCCTAGGGCGTTTTTGAGCCATCCTGAGGCGGTGGAGGTTTTGGTTTAATAAGCCGTTCTGAGCTTAAAATGCCTTACAGTGATTTTGACTTGCGGACAGTGAAGCAGGCGCTAGGCGTCCGTATTGTCGAGCGCGAAGGCGTGTTTGCCGGCATAGACGGCGTGGATATCAGCGCGACGCTGGCGGACATGTTGGCGGAGACCATTCCGCTGGCGCGGGCGATCAACACGGAAAAAGCCCGCTCCGAATTGATTATATCGCTGCTCGTGGTCGAGGTGCGCAAACTGCTGGGGCATAGGATTAGCCTGTTTTCCGGCATTGAGTTCAATGTTGACAAAACCCAGGGCTTAAACGGCTTGTGCGATTTCATCATCAGCGCCTCCGCCGAACAACTGATGTTGAGCAGCCCCATTATCGCCGTGGTCGAGGCGAAGAATGAAAACATTATTGGCGGCCTGGGCCAGTGCATCGCGGAGATGGTGGCGGCAGGGATGTTCAATGCGGCGGAAAACAACCACGACATCAAAAAGCTTTACGGGGCGGTGACGACCGGCACGGCCTGGAAGTTTCTGCGCATGGAGCGGCTGGAGGTGGTCATCGACTTGGACGAATACATGATCGACAACCCGCAAAAAATCATTGGCATCTTCTTGGCAATGCTGCGGCAGGCCGCTTAAAGCGCTGTGCCGAGCCCCTCACTTCACCGCAAACACCTCGCCCCTAGGCGCAAACGGCAGCGGTCGGCCTTCCGGCAGCAGGAAGGCGTGGTCGAACGGGATGTCGATGTGGTCTTCGCAATAGCCGTCGGTAATCAGCAAAACCGGGCCAATACGCGGGAATTCGCCGCGCCCGGCGAGGCGGCTTAGGCAATCGACGCCGGGTTGCAGCACGGTGCCGCCCCGGCCTTGCAGCGTGAAGCGTTCCAGCAGCCGTTCCGGTTCCACCCAGCCGCTGTCGTAGGCGGCGGCGTCGCAGCACACCAACCGCACGGCGTAGACCTCGCGGGCGAGGCTTTAGCTGGCGATGGCGCCGAGCGCCTTGCCCAACAACCGCAGATCCATCGAGCCTGAGGTGTCCAGCACCACGCCGAACACCCGGCTTTTGCGCGCCTCCTCCGGCGGCGGGAAGCGCTTGACTAGCCCGCAGTCGGCCTCCCTCCCCGTTTTAAAGCTCCTTTGGCGTTGCATTTGTCCCCTCAAGCCATTATGCTTATGTCACTTATGTAACATTACATGGCTAATTTATGGCAATCGGTGAATCTGGTCGGATAGTCCTTGAGGTAGAGCCGGAGCTTAAACGCAGGCTCTATTCGATATTGGCGCTTGAGAACAAAACCCTCAAAGAGTGGTTTATATCGGCAGCAGAGTCATACATCGAATCGCAGCACCAGCCCGACCTTTTTGGGCCATCCGACAAACTGGAACCACGATGAATTTCATTGAGAACGAAAGTGATCAGAAGCTGCGTGGTGGCTACTATACCCCGTTAGACCTTGCTGTCTTTATCACGCGGTGGACTCTTGAAAATAATCCTTCAAGTGTGCTGGAGCCAAGTTGCGGCGATGGCGTGTTTATTCAGGCTCTTTTGGAAGTTGGCTTGCCGACGGACATTG
>JBJSYU010000051.1:0-10244 GCA_046089945.1 Candidatus Methylumidiphilus sp. | reverse complement strand
TAATGCAGGCCGGTAATCCAGTTCCAGCGGTCTTCGCGCGGCGAGGCGAGGCGGAATTCTTGGGAAATCTGCCACGAGCTTTGCGGACTTGGCGCACTGCCGGTAGTTGAGGAATTCCAATCCTCATAGCCGGTAATGCCGGTCAGGGCATAACTGCCAAACTTCTGCGTCCAATTGAGCACCGCGCCTTTTTGGTTGACTTGGTTATTGGTGATTTGTGTGCGTCGGCCGGTGCTGATGACATCGTGGTTTTGGCTGGGGATATTGGTGTAGCCGGTCAGCGGGTCGCGGTATGCCACGCCATTCGGATCAACCGCTGTGACTGTGCTAATACTGCCTTGGGTGTTGTAATTGCGGTAATGCACATTGAACAAGGCTTCCAAGTCGGGCGTGATCTTGTCGAGGAAAGACACGCGGAACATCGCGTCGTTAAACTCGCCCTGGCTTTCGCCGGTCAATTGTCGGCTCACCGGGTCTTGCGTGTTGAAACGGCCGTCCTGATGGTCATAATGGAACACCGCGCGCACGGCGATATTGTCGGCCAGCTTGGCGCCGTAGCCACCCTCGGCAATCACGTTGTTATAGGTGCCGTAGATCAGCTTGGCGTAGCCGTCCTGGTTCGCCGACAAGCTGGGCTTGCGCGATTCCACGTCGATGGCGCCGCCGGTGGTGTTCTTGCCCCACAACGTGCCTTGCGGGCCGCGCAGCACCTCCACGCGCTCCAAGTCAAACAGCGGAAAGCCGGTGGATGTGGAGTTGGCCATGTACACCTGGTCTTGGTAGAAGCCGACCGGGTTGGTCAAATCCAACTGCTGCTGCCCGGTGCCGACGCCGCGTATCCACCAGCGCGGGCGGCCGTGGAACTGCGTGCCGGCCGAGGCGTTCGGCACAAAGTTCAACACTTCGCTGGCCGACCGGCCGATGTTCTGGTCGATCAGGCGCTTGCCGCCCAGCACGGTGATCGCGGTCGGCACCCGTTGCGCCGACTCCTTGCGGCGCTGCGCCGTCACCGTCACCTCGCCCAACTGCTTGGGGTTGGACGTGGACAACTCGGCCGCCCGTTCTTTTGCGGCGTCGTCAGGCTCTGACGCTATGTCCCCCGCCGCGCCTTCGTCCACAGCCGGCGCCGCCGGTGCCGCCGCCGCGCCGCTGGCTTGCGGCCCGCGCTCCCATTCCTCGCGGCTGATGTTGCCGTCGCCGTCCCAGTCATACGCGCCAAAATCAAACGCCGGGGCGGCCGCTTGAACAGCGGCTTGCACTGGCGCAGGCGTAGTCGCGGCGGCCGGCTGCGGCCCACGGCGCGGTTTGGTTTTTGCCGTCTTGCCGGTGGCGTTGGCCGGCTTCGCCCCAGCCGGCGCCACCGCGCCGGCCTCTTCCGCCCAGGCCGAACCCGCCGTCAGGCACAGATAGGCCACGGCGCTAGACACCAGCGACCGTCGCAACAACTTATGTTGGGTCTGCTTTTTTACTTGAGATTGAATCGTCATGAAACTCTGCCAATAAAGGTATTGGTTGTCCGCGACTCACATGCACAGCCCGCGTCAACCAGGATTTATAAAAAGGTCTATGGCAGTAGAAAGCAAAATGCTTGCCAACAGTATTTTTTTTACCACAAAAATGTGTGAAGCCACAACAAAGTCCAGACCATCGCGGCCTTCGCTTATAAAATGATATAGGTATACGTCCAGCGCCCTAGCCGTTGGCGCAGTGTTTTTTTACACGCCGCTGTTGGCCGGAAAGCAATTGTGTTGTCGGAGTGTTGCCGGAGAATCAGCCCCGCCTGCCATAGCCGCTTATCGCCCATGCTTAGATGCCATAGTCCTAAGTTATAGGATGACTGGCATAGGTCGTGCCTATATAAGGTCTCTTCCCTCTCTCACACAAGGCTAAACAGATGAGCAACACACTCGAAACCCTTTGGTACACCCGCTGCCCCGTGCCCACCGGCTTAGGGATCGCCGTGCAAAAAGGCTGGCTGGAAGAAAGCTTCACCGCCCTAGGCACGACCATTCAATCCTTGCGCGAGTCGAACGACAAAGCCGTGCGCGAATCCCATTTCGACCACACGCTGGAAAACTCCGTCCGCCACGGCGGCAACATCCCGGCGATTTGGGCGCGTTCGGTGGGCCGGGAAACCCGGTTGCTGGGTTTGTCGTGGTCGGACGAGACGCAGCGCATACTGGCTTTTCCAGACAGCGGCATTACAGGCGTCAAAGACTTGAAAGGCCGCAAAGTCGGCCTGCCGAAATGGGTCAATGTGCAAATCGACTTTTCCAGGGCGCAGGCTTTAAGAGGCTTGGAGAATGCGCTGAAAACCGAAGGGTTGACGGTGGACGATGTGGAAATCGTCGATTTAGTGATAGGCGCGGGCCACAGCGACGAACCAGCCACCCGCGTGGCCGGGACGCAGTTATTCGGCGGACGGCGCAGCGGCGGACAAAATGCTGAATTGGTCGCCTTGATTCGTGGCGAAGTCGATGCGATATTCCTGAAAGGCGCGCACGGTGCCGCAGCGGCCAGCCAGTTTGGCCTGCACACCGTCATCGACACCGGGATTCACCCAGACCCCTTGATCCGCGCCAACAACGGCACACCGCGCACACTGGCAGTGGATTTGAACTTGATCGAAAACCATTTTGACGCGGCGGTGCTGATTGTCGAAAACGTGCTGCGGGCGCAGGAATGGGCCAGAACCCACCCGGATGAAACCCGCCGCTTCCTGGCCAAAGAAACCAATAGCAGCGAGTATTGGGTGACGGTGGCTTATGGCGAAAACGCCCACCAGCGTTTGGACACCGATTTGTCCGAGCAGAATATCAAAGGCTTGCAGGATTTCACCGATTTCCTGCATCGCTGGGAATTTTTGCCGAATCCGGTGGACGTGAATCAATGGATAGACGCAAGACCATTTGACGCGGCTTTGTCACAACTCAAGGCGGCGGCGTAAACCGATGACGGCATTGGATTCACGCGCACCGACTCACGCCATTGAGCCGCTGTTCGCCTCGCGCTGGTCAACCAAAGCCTATTCCGGCGAGGCGATTGAAGACGAGGTTTTGTTCAAGAGTTTTGAAGCCGCCCGCTGGGCCCCGTCCGGCGGCAACGGCCAGCCTTGGCGTTTTATCTACGCCAAGCGCGATTCTGCGGCGTGGCCGCAGTTTTTCGCGTTGCTGAACGAGCGCAACCAAGTTTGGGCGGCAAATGCCTCGGCCTTGGTTGTGCTGCTGTCGAAGAAAATCCGCCAAACCCTGGAAGGCCCGCGCCCTAGCCGCTCGCATTCCTTCGATGCCGGGGCGGCGTGGTCGAACTTCGCCCACCAAACCCATGTATCCGGTTTCAGCGCGCGCGCCATCGGCGGGTTTGACCGCCCCGCCGCCCGCGACAGTTTAAGTATCCCGGAGGATTTTGAAATCGAAGTATTCATCGCCATCGGCAAGCCTGCCGACAAACCTGTGTTGCCTGAACCGTTGCAATCGGCCAACCAACCTTCAAACCGTTTACCCTTGACCGAACTCATTAACGATGGGGGGTTTGCGTTGGCCTGGACGGCGGCGTAACAGCAAGACGCTTTAGCCTGCGGCCAGTCGCGGGCTAAAGCCCGCTCCTACACCTTCAAGCGCTAAGCCACCGCCGCGATGCCCTCGCGGACTGGCCAGGCATACTCGCCAAACAGGCTTTCTTCATAGGCGCGGTACAGCTTGGCATACTCCCCGCCGGCGTTAATCAAAGTCCGGTGCGGGCCGACTTCCACCAGCGCCCCGTGTTTAATCACGGCGATGCGGTCGGCGTCGCGGATGGTCGCCAGCCGGTGGGCGATGATAATCGCGGTGCGGCCTAGGCAGAGTCGGCGCAGGGCTTTTTGTATGCGGCGTTCAGTATGAATATCCACCGCCGAAGTCGCTTCGTCCAACACCAAAACGCCGGGGTCGGCCAAGTAAGCGCGGACTAGGCAGACTAATTGCCTTTGCCCATGGCTTAAATGTGCGCCCAAAGGCCCGACTTCGGTGCGGTAGCCGTGCGGCAGGCGTTCCAATACTTCATCCGCGCCTAATTCGCGCGCCGCCGCAATCAGTTCTTCGTCGCTTGCCGTGGGCGCTGCCAAACGCAGATTGTCGAGTATGCTGCCGCTGAACAATACATTATCCTGCAACACCACGCCGACATGGCGGCGCAGATTGCTTTGCGCCAAATCGCGGACATTCAAGCCATCAATACTGACCGATCCCTGCTGCACTTCATAAAAGCGCGTCAGCAATTGCACCAACGTGCTTTTGCCATGCCCGGTCGGCCCGACGATGGCCAATACCTCCCCGGCCGGGACATGCAAATCCAGATTATGGATCACCGGCTTTAGCGCGTGGGGGTCGTAAGCGAAGCGAACCTTGTTGAATGAAACCTCGCCGCGCACGGCGGGCAGATGCGTGGCGTCTTCTTTATCGACGATTTCCGCCTCAGTATCAAGCAGCAGGAAAATGCGCTGCGCCGAGGCCGCGCCGGTGGCGTAGCGCTCGAACAAGTCGTTTAATTCCTGCAACGGCCCAAGGAACAGGAACACATAAAACAGGCTCTCGGCCATTTGGCCGAAGCTGATTTCACCTAGCGCGATGCCGCGCCCGCCGACCAGCAGCAGCAACGCCATGCCCAGCGTGGTGAGCAGCGCGGTGAACGGCAGAAACCAGCCGGAGCGGACATTGCCGCGCACCAGCGAATAATTAAATTCGTTGACCAATCCGCGGTAGCGTTTGCGGTTCGGTTCTTCTTGGACGGTTTGTTGCAACAGCCTAACCCCGGAAACGGTTTCGACCAGATGCGCGGTGAAACGGCTGCGGTTTTCGGCGACGATGGCCCAGTTGCGCTGTGAGATGCGCTTGAACGCCCAGGTGCCTGCCAGCAAAAATGGCACGACGCTGGCTAGGCTTAAAAATAATAAGGGCGAAATCCGCCACATCAGCACCGCCGAGACGATGCTGCGCAAGAGCGCCGACAATAACTCAGGCGGGCCTTGAATCAGCAAGGGTTCCAAACTATCCACGTCGCGGTCGGCCCGCGAGATGATGCGGCCGGCCTTGGTGCGGTCGAAATAGCGCACACTTAAGGATTGGACATGGGTAAACACGCGCACCCGCAAGTCGTTCAACACGCGAATCGCCGCCGAGCCGGCCAAGTATTGCGACAGCCCGGCCAACATAAACCGCGCCGCCCAGGTCAAGGCCATGGCGAAGGCCAGCCATTGCACATACTCATATTGCACCGCCCAGCCGGTGCCTTGGCGGATCAAGCCTTTGTCGATCAATAGACGTATTAGCCAAGGGCGCAGGAAGATTGCCGTCACCAGCAACAGTTCAATGGCAATCACCGCGATAACCCGCTTGCGCACGGGCGCCAACAGCGGCAGCAGGCGCGAGAACATGCTGCGGTTGAGCGACTTCTTGGCGAAGACCTCCTCCATTTCAATATCGCTTAAGACTTTGGTGCGCAGGTTTTCTGCCATGTTTTAAACCTTATTTGTCAGTGCGGTTGGGTCGCGGTGCGGTGGATACTGTTTTTAGCCCCTCTCCCCGCGGGGCGAGGGGACGGATTGTTAGGCGTTGTCCAATCCCAACAAATCGCGGTATTCGGCATTGCTGCGGGCGAGGGTTTCATGGGTGCCTTCGGCGATAATCCGGCCCTCGCCCAACATCAGCACATGGTCGGCCAGCAAAATGGTTGAGAGTTTGCTGGCGATGATAATCAAGGTCGTGCCGTGGCCGTCGGCGCGTTTGAGCGCCCGGATATTGTTGAGGACTTTGCGCTCAGTCACCGCGTCCAAGGCGCTGGTGGCGTCGTCTAACACCAAGATGTCCGGCTTGCCGAGCAGGGCGCGGGCTAGGCTGACGCGCTGGCGCTGCCCGCCCGACAAGGTGACGCCACGGTCGCCAAAACGAGTGTCCAGCCCATGCGGCAAGCCTTCCAACACTTCCAGCGCGGCGGCCGCATCCAACGCGGCGTAGAGTTCGGCGTCGCTGGCCTCAGGCTTCGCCAGCCTAAGATTGGCGGCGAGGCTGTCGGAAAACAAAAAGCTTTCCTGCGGGGCGATATGCACACGCTTGCGCAACTCGCCCAGGTTGACCCGGCGCACATCGCGCCAGCCGGCCCGATCCGAACCCACCGCCAACATGCCCTCATCGACATCCAACAAGCGGGCGAACAGGCTGGCCAAGGTGCTTTTGCCGGAGCCGGTGACGCCGACGATGGCGACCACTTGGCCGGGCTGGATAGTCAGCGAACAGCCGCGCAGGATATCGCTGCCGCCGCCCGGCGTGGCGACGCTGACATCGGTCAGCTTCAGCCCCAACGGCTCGGCCGGCAAGGGGCGCTGCCCGCCGATGAACGCCGGCTCGGCGTCCAGCAAGTCCCAGATGCGCCCCGCCGAGGAGCGGGCGTCGGCGAAGGTCTGCATCACCCGGCCGATGCCTTCGACGCGGAACACCAAGGTCGTCGCCACCAGCAGCGAGGCCACCAGTTCGCCTAGGTTGATCTGCCCTTGCGCGACCAACTCCGCGCCGAAAAACAGCACCCAGACATGGCCCAAGCCGACGACAAACTGCGGAAACGGAATGCGCGAGGTGGAATAGGCCAAGGCGATGCGCGCCTGCTCGGCGAACACCGCCACCTGCGCGTTGAAGCGTTCGATGCGGGCCGGTTCGACGGCGAAGGCTTTGATGACGCGCACGCCGTTGATGCCCTCGGACAAGTCTTGGTTGACTTGGTCGTAAGCGGCGCCGACCGAACGATCCAGCGCCACCAGCCGCTCGGTCTGCGCGACGAAAATGCCAATGCCGAGCAGCATCAACGCCAACGGCACCAGCGCCAACTGCACGTTGTACCAAGCCAGCAGGCCGATGGAGGCGACAATCACCAGCCCGGTGTCGAACACCTGCCGCCAGAAACTCACCAAGGCGTCGCGGACTTTGTCGGCGTCGCGGGTCGTCCGCGTCACCAGCTCGCCGACGCCGTGCTGCCAATGAAACCCCAAATCCAACCGTTGCACCTGCGCCAAGATGCGCTCGCGCAGAATCGACAAAAGTTCCTGGCCGATAATCAGCGCCAACAGCCCGGCGGCGTATTGAATCACTCCCCGCCCCAAGGCCACAGCGGCCAAAATCCCCAGCCAGTGCAGCGCGACGCTGTAATCCAGATTGCCGTCAGGCAACTTAACCACCGCGACGCCGCGTTCGACATCATGCACCGCCCGGCCAATCAGCCATTGCTGCGCCGACAGGCTGAGATTCACGGCGGTGAACAGAAACGCTGTGAGGAAAAAGCGCTTGGGCATTTCCCGATAGATCATCAGGCAGCGCAACAGAGGATGGGCGTTTTTCATAAGTATTAGCGGGTGTTGCGCAACATCGGGTTTGCTGGAGCGCCGGCATCCTTGCCGGCGTTCAATAAGCGGGGATTTTAGCTCTAGCAAAAGGGGAATTAACCCATTTAAAGCACAAACTAGGCCAAGCCCGCTCGGTACAATGCAGACGGAGCTGTGCCATCGGCAGATGTTTATCGGCAAGCAATATGTTGATGCGCTGCTTGAGATTCAGCAGCGCGGACTGCTGCCCGTGGCGCAATGCGTTGGGCTGGTGTTGGCCGGGCAACAGCGCTGGGATTTCCGCATCGCCACTCGCAACCATGGCAATAAAACCGGGGTATTTTAGGCCATGGCATGGACTATGCTGTGCCTAGACATTGCCCTGCAAGCGATGCAAAAAACCACTTTGGAGTCTTCGCCCACGCCTAAAGGTTTTCCCGGCATCTCCTTTAGGCAAGCTGATTGGCAAGATGCTTAAGCCGACTAGAGAAAGACGGCTTTCGCCGACTCCACTCTGTGCAAACCGGCTAGTTCGCCATCCCTAGACGCTGGATTCCGGCTCCAGGCCGGAATGACGCGGATTTTTCAGCATTGGCTGAAACATCTTGCTAATCAGCTTAGGCAATCGATGTACCACGCAATAACCCGATGCAGGCATTCCCTGCCCCGGCTTTTCAGCCCTTATCTTAGGTGGACTTTATGACCCAACAACAAAACCCCCATCAAGGCGCTCCAGTCGATATCTGGTATACCCGCTGCGGCGCGGCGACGGCCTCGGCGCTGGCGATCCAGAAAAACTGGTTGCAGGCGGAATTTTCCCAAGGCGGAACCCTGCTGCATGCCCTGCGCGAATCCCAAGACATTGATATTTTAAACTCCCACTATCACCACAAGCTGACCGGCCTGTTCCGCGAAGGCGGCAATATCCCGCCGATTTGGGCCAAGGCGCAAGGTCAAGACACCGCGGTCATCGGCATTACGTGGCTGGACGAATACCAGGGCATTCTGGCCTTGGCCGACAGCGGCATCCGCGAGCCTAAAGACTTGCAGGGCAAGCGCCTCGGCCTGCCGCTGCACAAAAACCTGATCGACTTCCAGCGCGGCGCCGCCCAGCACGGCTTTATCACCGCGTTGGGGCTGGCCGGCCTTGATCCGAAAGACGCGGTTTTCGTGGACGTGGAAAGCCCGGCGGCCGGCGAACGCAACGCGGACGGCGGGGCGGCCAGCTTTGAGGCGGCCGCGCTGTTGGCGGGCCATGTGGATGCGATTTTCCTGCGCTTCGCCCGTGGCTACCGTCATTCGCAAGACCCGCGCTTCCATGAAGTGCTGAACATCAACACGCTGGCCGACCCGCTGCTGCGCGTCGGCAACGGCACGCCGCGCCCGGTGACGGTGGATCGGGCGTTTTTGCGCCAGCACCCGGACTTGGTGGCGCGTTATCTGGCTGTGCTGCTGCGCACCGCCGCCTGGGCGGAAAGCCATCCTTATGAGGCCGCCGAGCAACTGATCCCGGCGGGCGGCGGCTTCACCGTTGAAGACGTGTGGGCCTCGCATGGCCGCGACGTGCATCTGTCGTTCACGCCGAAGCTCAGCCCGGAATACATCAAGGGGCTGGAGACGCAGAAAAACTTCCTGCGCGACTGGGGTTATCTGCATGCCGATTTCGACTTCGCCGACTGGATCGATACCGCGCCGTTGGCCGAGGCGCACAAGCTGGTTGAACGCCAGCCGGCTTTGGCCGAATTCCCGAAAACCCTTGCCGCCTAAGAATCCTGCAACACACCTGGAAACCATTATATGAGCGCATACGCAAACAACGGGGTGGAGACGATTTGGTTCACCCGCTGTCCGGTTCCCACCGCGACGGGCCTCGCCTACAAGCTGGGCTGGCTGGACGAGGAGTTCAAGCCGGACGGCATCGCCATCCAAACCTTGCAAGAAGTCGGCGGCGAACTGGCCCGCCACCATTACGACCACGAGCTGAACACGCTAATCCGCGAGGGTGGCAATCTGTTGGCGATTCCGGCCAAGGCGCAGGGCGCGCCGACGCGGCTGGTCGGGTTGACGTGGATCGACGAGGCGCAGGCCATCCTGGTGCGCCCGGATTCCACCATCCGCCGCCCGGAAGACCTCAAGGGCCAGCGCTTGGCCTTGCCGGTGTTCCGCGAGGCTGACTTGGAGCAGAACCGGCGCGGGCGCAGCATCGCCCGTGGCATGAGCCTGGCCGGCTACAAAGGGGCGCTGGCCTCGGTGGGCCTGAGCTTGGACGATGTGCATCTGGTCGAGGTCAGCAGCGAACGGCCCGGCGCCCACCGTGAAAACTTGGGCAGCTTGTGGGGCGGGCTGGAGCCGCTGCTGCGTGGCGAAGTGGACGCGGTGTATGTGAAGGGCGCGTCCTCGGTGGACGCCGCCCGCCAGAACGGCGCGGTGGTCGGCATCGACCTCGACAAGCTGGCCGACCGCCGCTTCCGCGTCAACAACGGCACGCCGAGGCCGATCACCGTGCATGAGGAATTGATCGAGGAAAACTTTGATCTGCTGGTGCGTTTCCTCTACCAGACCTTGCGCGCCGCCGAATGGGCGAAGACCAATTTGGCCGGTGTGCAGCAGATTTTGCAAGGCGAGGCGCGGGCCAGCAGCGCCGCCGTGGCGGCGGCTTACCGCGACGGCTTCCATTTGACGCTGGCCCCGGATTTGTCGGCCGAGCGCGTGGAGTTGTTCCGCCAGCAGAAAAACTTCCAACTTACCCACGGCTTCCTCGACCGCGACTTCGACTATGACGCCTGGATCGACCGGCGTCCGTTGGAGGAGGCGCGGCGGCGTTTGGAAACTTACGCGCAGGCGGCCTAAGGAAGCTTTGAACAAATTCCCTCGCCCCTTGGGGAGAGGGCTAGGGTGA
>JBJSYU010000050.1:0-10391 GCA_046089945.1 Candidatus Methylumidiphilus sp. | reverse complement strand
AAAATGTAATAGCTAAGTAACTAAAGCTTTTTATTGGCGGAAAAATAACTATAAATCAAGCACTTGAAGATTTATAATTTTGTAAAAAATGACAGATAAGATATTGTTCTGTGTAATATTTAATTTGCACAGGAACTTATCAAGCGTAAGTCCTATTAAGGCAAAATACCATTCCCCCAAGCCCCAGCCCTCGCAGACTCTATAACGGGCCAGATCAAACCACTTTGGGTATTTTGTATAGACAGTTTCTTGGGTTAGATTGTCAAGTGACATAACGCCCTTTCCGCGTCTGCCTTTCAAGAGGATGCCGCGCCAACTGGTGAAAGGTTCCAGGATTCGCCCGGCCAAAGGCTATGCGCGGCTTGTCAAAGTTTAGCTTGATCGCCAAGCCCGCGCCAACTTGAGAAGCCGGCGGCGGGTCGGGTGTCGGTCGGTCGGTTGGCGGTGTCCGTCCAGGTCGAAGCCGGCGGCGGGCCGGTTGACGGTCGGTCGGCTGGCGGTGTCCGTCCAGGCCGAAGCTGGCGGCGGGCCGGGTGGCGAATGCCGCCTATCCAGCCTGCTTTTGCGGGAACGGGATAATCTCCGCACCCTCCCTCAAGCTGTCCAGGTAATCCGCCCAAGCCTGCATCATCCGGCGCCGCTCTTCCAGGTGCTTGGTGCGGTTATAAGCCCGCCCGTTGGGGTCTTTCACGGCATGGGCTAGTTGGTGTTCGATGAAATCCACGCGGAAGCCCAGCACTTCGTCCAAGACGGTGCGGGCCATGGCCCGGAAGCCATGGCCGGTCATTTCGTCTTTGCCGTAGCCCATCCGCCGCAAGGCTGAAAGAATCCCGTTGTCGGACATGGGGCGGGTGTTGGTGCGCGGGCTGGGGAACACATAGCGCCCGCCCCCGGTCAGGGGGTGGAGATCGCGCAAGGTTTCCAGGGCTTGGGCGGGCAGCGGCACAATGTGCGCCTCCCTCATCTTCATGCGGGCGGCGGGAATGCGCCATTCAGCCTGGCCAAGGTCGATTTCCGCCCATTCCGCATGGCGCCGTTCGCCGGGGCGCACAAACAACAGCGGGGCCAGCTTGAGGGCGCATCGCGTCACCATCGATCCCTTGTAGCTGGCAATCGACCGCAGCAAAGCGCCAATTTCGGCGGGTTCGGTCATTTGTGTCGGGAGGCTTCGCGGTAGGCGTCAAAACGCGGGCGGACGAACAGGGCATTCGGGCATCGCCGAGCGGATGCCGAAGGCGCGCGCTTCGTAGCTGCATGTCGCCACCACGCCGCGCGAGTCAGGGGCACCGCCGACGACGAGAGGGCGGTCGCGGTATTCGGGGAAATCGCGCTGTTCCACGGCGGCATAGCATGTCGATGTGGATGATTTTGCGCGGGGGCGGGGTCGGCCCGCTGTGCATGGCGGCGGCTTGGGGGCGGTGCCGCAAGGACTTTAGTCGGCGGGGTCGGGGCCGATTTTGTGGAAGGGGAAGGGCATGCGCTCAGTCTTGTAGCTCATGAACAGCAGCATTTGGTAAGTCCAGTTGGACATCGCCACGTTCCAGCGCACGGTGCGCGCCGGCACGTGGCCAGTCAGCAGGTGGCAGAGGAACTGGTAAAACGCCAGCACTAGGATCAACTTGCTGATGACCATGTTGAAGACGTTGAGCAGCACGACGAGCAGCAGCCGCAGAATGGCGTTGGAAGGGATTTGACCGGTGTCGTCCGAAGTTGGGGCCATTTGTCAAAGCTCTCTTATTATTTTTTTCAAGCCCGGCGGGGCGCTGGAACCCCGCCGGTTGGGGCGTTTAGCCTTGTTGCAATAGGTTGCGCAGGTCGATGGTGGCGGCGTTGGCACGGGCGATGTAGTTGGCCAGGGTCAGCGAGTAGTTGGCGAACAGGCCGAAGCCGCCGCCGTTCAAGATGACCGGGCTAAGGAACGGCGCTTCGCCGTCTTCGAGTTCGTGGATGATTGCCTGCAAAGACACCAGCGCGGTCTTGTTGCCTAGGATTTCGCGGAAGTCGAATTCCGCCGCGCGCAAGATGTGGATGGTTGACCAGCAGTAGCCGCGCGCCTCGAAGAAGATGTCGTCGATGTTCCACCAGGAGGTTTTCGACACTTGCACACGGGCGTCTTCGACGTTGACTTGGCGGGCGTCGCCGGCGCTGGCGCTGAGGCGGTTGGACAAGCTGCCTAGGCGCTTTTCCAAGATTTCCAGATATTGCCGCAGGTTGTCGGCGCGGGCGAAGAACGGCGCTTCGTTGCTGGTGTCGATGACCGTGCCGGGCGCGACTTTCTTGCGCAGGCGGTCACGGTAGCGCTCCATGGCCTCGATGCCTTTGGCGTACTCGGATTCGGAGGAAGGCAACTGCCAAGACTTGTGGTCGAAGTAGAACATCGGCTCGGCTTTGGCGAGGTCGGCGTCTTCTTTCGATTGCGTCTGGGCGCGGGCGATGTGGTTGCGCAAGGCCGAGGTGCCGTCGCGCAGCGCGGTCAGCGCGCCGTATTCCCACTGCGGCATGTTGTCCTCCAGCACGCCGGGCGGGAACATGTCGTTGGACAGGAAGCCGCCCGGCTTGTGCAGCAGGGTGTCGGCGATGTGGATCAGCGCGGTGGCGTAGGCGTAGCCCAGCGGCATGTCTTTGGGCTTTTCGACGCGGGCGTCTTTTACCGCCACTTGGATGACATCAAAGCGCTCCATCTCATCGCCCCAGTATTCGGCGACGGCAAAGAGCAAGCCGCCAATCAGCGCCAACACGCCGCCCACTACCCACAATGGGCCTTTTTCCTTTAAGGTTTTCGGGTTGGCGAGTTGCAGCACACCGGCTACGGGAGGTTTGTCCTTGTTAATAGGTTTTTTTGACGCTGACATTGAGTTGATCCTGTGGCGATTTCCCAAACGGGGGGATTATAACGTATTCGTGTGTTTCTGGGGCGGGCCGCTAGGGCGCGCGCTTTTTGGCGCGCGGATGGGCTTGGTCGTAGACCGCCGCCAGACGCTGGAAGTCGAGATGGGTGTAAATCTGCGTGGTGGAGATGTTGGCGTGGCCTAGCAGTTCTTGCACGGCGCGCAGGTCGCCGGAGCCTTCCAGCATGTGGCTGGCGAAAGAGTGGCGCAGCTTGTGCGGATGCACACGGGCGTCCATGCCGTTTTTGATGCGCCAGCGCTCCAGCCGTTGCTGCACGCTGTGCGGGGCGATGCGCTTGCCGCGCTGGCTGACAAACAGCGCCGGTTCTTCGGCGGCGGCATAGGCCGGCCGCGCCGCCAGCCAGATGTGCAAGGCCGCGCAGGCTTTGCTGCCCACCGGCACATAACGGTCGCGCTGGCCTTTGCCGGAGCGGACAAACACCGAGCCGCCGTCGAGGTCGAGATCGGCGCGATTTAGGTTGGTCAACTCGCTGAGGCGCAGGCCGGAGGAATAAAACAGTTCCCACATGGCGACATCGCGGGTTTCCAGCGCGTCGTCCTGTTGCGCCTCCAACAAGCTGGCCATTTGATCCACGTCCAAAGGCTTGGGCAGGGTGCGCGGCGCCTTCGGGGCGCGTATGCCACGCGCCGGGTTGAGCTTCAGATGGCGCTCGCCGAGCAAAAACTCAAAAAAGCTGCGGATGGCCGACAATTCGCGTTGCAGGCTGCGGCTGCCAAGCTTGTCGTCGCGGTGGCGGGCGGCGATGTGGGCGCGGATATGCGGTTCGCGCACCTGTTCCCAGCTATCGAGCTTAGTCTTGCCGCAATAGGCGGCGAACTCGCGCAGGTCGTGGCGGTAGGCGTCCACAGTGTGCGCCGACGCCCGCCGTTGTGTTTCCAGCTTTTCCAGATAGCGGTCGAGCAAAGCCTGCGCGTCGGCGTTCATCGGCAGGGGGTTTCCGGCGTGGACAGCAAGGCGGCGAAGCGGGCCGCCACCACGTCGCTCATTTGCGTCAGGAACAGGTGGCCCATGCCCGGCTCGAAGCGGTCGGGGTCGCGGCTACCGATGGCCATTACACCTTTCAGGCCAGCGTGTTGCAGCGGCATCAGCGCGTAGGACTCGATCTCCGGCGCGTCGGACTTGAACAAGAAAGCCGCCTGTTCGGGGCTGGGCCTGCCGCACTCCGGCTCGCCTTTGGCTAGGATTTGCCGGAAGTGCGCCAGTTGCGGGCAGTCTTCCGCGACGCACAGGTCGCTGATAGGGCAATCGATGATCGGCTGGATCAGCCGCACCGCCACGAAGTCGGCCTGGAAGCAGTCGCGCAGCAGCCAGCGCAGCGAGGCTAGCGTGTCGTCCAGCGACGCCGCGTCCAGCAAAGTGACGGTGAGCTTGTGGAAGCGGTGCAGCAGTGAGTCGTTGTCACGGGCGATTTGCAGGATGTTGTTCAACTGGCTTTGCAAGGTGCGGTTTTTCTCGCGCAGCAGTTCGATTTGCCGCGTCACCAGCGACACCGCCTCGCCGCATTCGTGCGGGATTTTCAAAAATTCCAGGCTGTCGGGATGGCGCTGGAAAAAGTCGGGATGGCTCAACAGCCAAGCCTCGATGTGCGCCGGCGCGAGGTCGTCGTTGGCGGGTTGTTCGGCGGAGTTCAGTTGCATAGTTCGATTTCACCTTCAAAAACAGGGGCCGCAGGGCCGGACATCAACACCGGGCCGCCCCGGCCCTGCCAACGGATCAGCAACGGCCCGCCGGGCAGATCGACGCGCACCGGGCTGTCCAGCAAGCCTTGCTCGATGCCGACCACCGCCGCCGCGCAGGCGCCGCTGCCGCAGGCTAAAGTCTCGCCGCTGCCGCGCTCAAACACGCGCAGGCGGACATGGCCCCTGTCCACGACTTGCATGAAGCCGATGTTGGCGCGTTCGGGAAACAGCGGATGGCTTTCCAGAATCGGCCCCAGGCTTGCCACCGGCGCGTCGTCCACGCTGTCCACGGCCAGCACCGCATGCGGGTTGCCCATGGACACGGCACCGAAGCGCCATGTTTTTCCGTCCACTTCGACCGGGTAGGCCAGCGCCTCGTCTGCCGCAAGCAAGGGGATTTGCGCCGGGGCGTGGCGCGGGGCGCCCATGTCCACGGTGATGTCGCCATTGTCTTCGCGGCGCAACAACAGCCGCCCGGCGCGGGTGTCCACGGTGACTTCGGCCTTGTCGCACAAACCGTGGTCGTAGACGAAGCGGGCGAAGCAGCGCGCGCCGTTGCCGCATTGCGACACCTCGCCCCCATCGGCGTTGAAGATGCGGTAGCTGAAGTCGGCGTCGGGGCTGCTGGGCGGGGCGACTAGCAGCAGTTGGTCGCAGCCCACGCCGAAATGGCGGTCGGCGATGCGGCGCACTTGCTCTGGGCTTAGATCGACCTGTTGCCGCACAGCGTCAATGACCACGAAGTCGTTGCCTAGGCCGTGCATTTTGCTGAATTTCAACATGCGGTTTTACTGCGTGGGTTTGCCATAAGGAAACTCTTGTTAGGTCTTCGCTCCCTCCCCCTCGCAGGGCATGAGTATCTACACAGTCGGCAAGGCATTCATTTAACTCCCCTCCCCCAGCGGGGGAGGGGTTGGGGGAGAGGGGCTTTTGGATGCCTGAAGTCCATGAAGTTCAAACATTTAAGCCCTCTCCCTAAATCCCTCTCCCACAGGGAGAGGGACTTGTGTAGATGCCTATGCTCGCAGGGGGAGGCTGGGGTGAGAGGGTTTAAAACCAATAGCTTGCCCCTCACCCTAAACCTCTCCCCACAGGGCGAGGGGACTTATTCATAAGATGTTTAGGCTTCAAGCAGGCGTTCGCCGGCAAACAGTGCGGGCAGGCTTTCGCGCGCCCGCGCCACAAACGCTTGCTCGCCGTCCACCATGATCTCGGCCGGGCGCGGCCTAGAATTGTAATTGGAACCCATGCTGAAGCCATACGCGCCAGCCGAGCGCACCGCCAGCAAATCGCCCTCGCGGATCGCCAGCTCGCGGTCTTTGCCGAGGAAGTCGCCGGTCTCGCAGACGGGGCCTACGATGTCCCAGGTTTGCGCCGCGCCGACGCCGCCTTCGATGACCGGCAAAATCGCCTGCCATGCCTTGTACAGCGCGGGACGCAGCAGGTCGTTCATCGCCGCATCGACGATGGCGAAATTCTTCACGCTGTTGGATTTGAGGTATTCGACGCGGGTCAACAGGATGCCGGCGTTGCCGGCGATGGCCCGGCCCGGTTCGATAAGGATTTCATAAGGCGCATCGCGCAGCCGGGCGTTGATCGCGGCGGCCAGTTCGGCGGGTTCCGGAGGCTGTTCGTCGCGGTAGCGGATGCCTAAGCCGCCGCCTAGATCCAGATGGCGCAAATGGATGCCACGCTGCGCCAATGCCTCAGTCAACGCCAGCACCCGTTCCAAGGCGTCGAGGAACGGGCCGGTGCTGGTCAGTTGCGAGCCGATGTGGCAATCGACGCCGACGATTTGCACATTCGGCAGGGCGGCGGCGCGTTCGTATTCGGCCAAGGCCAGTTCGATATCGATGCCGAACTTGTTTTCCTTAAGGCCCGTGGAGATGTAAGGATGGGTTTGCGCGTCCACGTCCGGGTTTACCCGCAGCGACACCGGCGCCTGGACGCCCAATTCGCCGGCCATGCGGCTGAGCCGATCCAACTCGCCGGCGACTTCGACATTGAAGCAGCGGATGCCGACCTGCAAAGCCCGGCGCATCTCGTCTTCGCGCTTGCCGACGCCGGAGAACACAATCTTCGCCGGGTCACCGCCTGCCGCCAGCACCCGCTCCAGTTCGCCGACCGAGACAATGTCAAAGCCCGAACCCAGACGCGCCAGCACATTCAGCACAGCCAAGTTGGAATTGGCCTTCACCGCATAGCACACCAGATGCGGCCGGCCGGCAAAGGCACTGTCAAATGCCCGCCAGTGGCGTTCAAGCGTGGCGCGGGAATAGACATAACAAGGCGTGCCGAAGCGCTCGGCGATGGCGTCCAGCGGCACAGATTCGGCGCACAGCGTGCCGCCGCGGTAATTGAAGTGATCCATGGGATGCTTAGTGGGGTTCAGTCGTGGCGACAGGCTTGGCCTGCTTGGCAGGGGTGGATTGCGCGTCTTTGGCAGCTTCTTGGCCCGGCTGGCCGGTCGCGACTTCCGGCGGCGGCAGATAGAGCGGGCCTTTCAGGCCACAGGCGCCCAATAGGGAAAAAATGGCGAAGGATGCGATAATGCGCGGCGCTAGGCTCATGGCTGGAGGGCGATGCTCTAAATTTTGGAGTGGGGCGGGGGCGCACAGGCGCGGTGTCCGCCGAGATGCTGCAAGCTGCGGCCATTCTAAAGCAAAACCCGCGATTGCCCAAAGCGCCGGGGCCAATCATCCTGTCCGACCTAGTTAAGACTCATGGCTTATGCAAACCGAAGATTTCCAAGCCGCCGTGTTGGCATGGTTCGACCGCGAGGGGCGCAAAAACCTGCCTTGGCAAACCGAGGCGACGCCCTACCGGGTGTGGGTGTCGGAGATCATGCTCCAGCAGACCCAGGTCGCCACGGTGATTCCTTATTTTCAGCGTTTCATGGCGCGCTTTCCGACCGTGCGGGCATTGGCCGATGCGGCCGAGGACGAGGTGCTGGGCCACTGGGCCGGCTTGGGCTATTATGCCCGCGCCCGTAACTTGCATAAGGCGGCGCGGCTGCTGGTGTCGGCACATGGCGGCGAACTGCCCGCCGACGCCGACCGCTTAGTCGAGCTTCCCGGCATCGGCCGCTCTACCGCCGGGGCGGTGTTGAGCTTAGGGATGGGCATCCGCGCCGCGATCCTCGACGGCAACGTCAAGCGTGTGTTGAGCCGTTACGCCGCCGTCGATGGCTGGCCGGGCGAGGCGCAGACGATGCGCGAACTGTGGCGCATCAGCGAACAACTGACCCCCCGCGCGCGCGTCGCCGACTACAACCAAGCGATGATGGATTTGGGCGCGACGCTGTGCCTGCGCAGCCGCCCCAACTGTCCGCGCTGCCCGCTGCGTGAGGGTTGCCAAGCCTTGCGGCTGGAACTCACGGCAACGCTGCCCGCGCCGCGGCCGAACAAAACACTGCCCGTCCGCACGGCTTGGATGTTGGTGCTGCGCGACGGGGAAGGCGGCTTTTATCTGGAAAAACGCCCGCCAAGCGGCATCTGGGGCGGGCTGTGGAGCTTCCCTGAGTTTGACGGGCGGGATGAACTGGACGCTTGGTGTTTGCAGCGCGGCATCGCCGCGACACTTGCGGCGCTGCCGCAGCGGCGGCACACGTTCAGCCATTACCATTTGGACTACACGCCCGTGGTCGGCTGGGCCGGGCCTAAGGCCGGCATTGCCGAAGCTGGCGCGAAGTGGCTTCGGCCTGAACAGGCCAGCGCCTTGCCGACGCCGGTGCGCCGCTTGATCTTGGAACTGGCCGAAGGGCCGATTTCACCCAACTTAATTGACGACAACATATGAACGAGGAACATCCATGAGCAGAACAGTGCAATGCCCGAAGCTGGGCAGACTAGCGGAAGGGCTGGACAGGCCGCCTTTTCCAGGTGCGCAGGGACAGAGGATTTTTGAGCAGGTCTCCGCGCAAGCGTGGCAGGACTGGCTGAAGCTGCAAACCATGCTGATCAACGAACACCGGCTGACGCCGTTCGACGCCAAGGACAAGCAGTTTCTCGCCAATGAACGGGAAAAGTTCCTGTTTGGCTCCGGCGCATCAGTCCCTGAGGGCTATGTGCCGCCGAAGTCCTAATCAGACTTGCGTCGGCTGCGGGGTTTCCTGCGACTTATGCCAAGGGAGTCAGTGCAAAACGATCACTGGCCAGCCGCTGCAGACGGTAATCGCCATCTTTGCCGTAAAACAAATAGGCGAAATCACCCACCATCAAATCCTGCGCAGCATTGTGCAGGCGTTTGAGGATGCCGTAGCCCAACTGCGGATCGGACAGGCTGCTGCGGGTGTCGCAATGCTGCAAATACCAAAACACAGAAGTTTTTGCCCCGTATTTGACGGTAATCTTATGGGTGGGGGCTATCCCCTCGGTCGCATCGGGGGCTGAACCCCGCTCAATGTCTACTTTAATCATGTCTGACTCCATCATTGATAGTCTGCACTAGGCTGCAAAAATTTTAGCAGAATTCATGCCAAATATTTGGCGAAAAAATCAAACTTAAGCTAACCCATTGTAATATTTTGATTTTAACTGGCTAGCCGCAGGATATTTGTGCAAGCGATACGCAAGCTGTGGCCGGTGAAACGGCTCCAAACCCCGTAGCCTGGAACTTTTCGTCGCCTATGCCCGACAGAGATGCGCGAATTGCAACTTACCGCTTTTTATATTTGCCATATTATATAGAAAAATTTTCATTTTTTCGGAAAAAGTGAAAATTTATCGATCAGCATTGTGTTTTTCGCAATTCGCAATTCGCAATTTGCAACGCATCAGGGAAAGCCACACCTGCCGCTTTAGGAAAAGCGTGGGGGGCTTGCATGAATAGAGAATGGGAGGTGGGTTTAATTGGTTTGCGAAATACTCCTGAGGCTGTTCCAGGCCACGAGTGGCGCGGCCTGCGGATGCCTGCGAGGAATGCCATAAATCAATTATAGTTAAGTAAACTAATTCGCTATAAAACTGCGAGTGCATGTCCTTTTAAAATTCAATGACTTACAATTTATCAAAAATACTTTCACATATCTGCGAATTACGCGCTTAACTATAAACCCACCTCCAGAGAATGAACAATGCCGGAGGCTGTGACTCGCGCATTTCGCGGCTCTAGCGCGGCACAGCGGCATGCCGTTGCCGCAGGCACCTAAGTGCCTACGCACAAAAAGTAATACAGCGTTTTCGTATCTAAATAGTTACAACAAGTACCTTGGCTTGCGTATTTTTCATAAAAAAAATCAATGTATTGCGTTTCTTTGGCTGGAATCTGTCAATAACTTGCCAGATATGAAACCGCTGTAGCTAAGTAACTAAAGCTTTTTAGTGCCGGAAAAATAATTATAAATCACAATAGACATTATCATAAACTGGTTTCTGGCAGCGTTAGCCGCCACTATTCTTTGTCATTGCAAGTGATTGATATTAAAATAATTTTTGTTGTTGACGGGGTTTTTTCAAGCGCATACCCTGAAAACTGGTTTCTGATAATGTCTAATGTCTAATTGCTTGAAGATTTATGATTTTGTACAAATGACAGATAAGATATTGTTCTGTGTGATATTTAATTTGCACAGGAACTTATTCGGTGGAAACCCCCAGCCGAACCAAGTGTTTCCTGGCTTTTTCATTGCCGCGCGCGGCGGCTTTGCGGTACCAGGCGATGGCTTGAATGGTGTCGCGCGGCACGCCTAGGCTTTTCTCGTACATCACGCCTAAGTTGAACTGGGCGTCCGCATAGTCCTGCGCGGCGGCTTTGAAGTACCAGTCGAGAGCTTGTTTATAGTCTTTGGTGGCCTCATACAGC